>JALGTJ010000288.1 GCA_029821415.1 Candidatus Zipacnadia bacterium | reverse complement strand
CGGGCGGCGGCCGCGCTGAAGAACTTGAACCCACACTGAGAATCAGGGATACCAGGGAGCAACACAGTGCGCACAAAGCTACCGAATAATCTCCCCGCCCACTCTCGCCACCACGGCTGGTGCCTGACGATCTGCGACTCCGGCAAGACCCGCGAGCCTATCACCACCTCCGCGCCCGAGGCGAACGCCTCTCTGACTTTATCAAGCTCCTCAATCGGCGTGGCCATATCGACATCAGCAAAGCCGACATAGCGACCTCGCGCACTGAGGATTCCGCGGCGCACCGAATAGCCCTTGCCGCGATTCTGTTCGTTGACCAACACGCGCACAACCGTCGGCACCGAAGTCTCGCCAGCAAGCCGAGCGGTGCCATCGGTACTACCATCATCAACAACAACTATCTCACCAGCTATGGCACGTGAGCGGAAATAGCTCGCCACCTGCTCCAGGGCCGCTTGGATCCCCTTGGCTTCATTATAGGCGGGCATAACCACTGATAGTTCAGGCTGCTCTATCTCGCCATTCAATTGAGAGCATCCCTCCGGTTCAGAATGCTTAGGCCAATATGGCGAACCGGTCGTAATCCACTGCTCCCTGCACCGGGCGACCGGCAAAATGGTCACGGAGCGCCTGAACTGTCGCCTCCCCGATCTTATGGTACCCGTAGGCGCCCGTCCCAGAGATATGTGGCAGTAATATGATGTTTTCAGACTGACGCAGCGGGCTATCTGGCGCAGGCGGTTCCGGATCCGTGACATCCAGGCATATCCTTAGCCGCTCCGCCTCCTGCACCAGAGCTTGCTCATCAATAACGGTGCCCCGCGAGGTATTAACCAGGGTAGCGCCGTCACGCAACAACCGGAGCTGTTGAGCGCCAATCATCTTATAGGTTTCAGGAATTGACGGCGCGTGGACTGTGACTATTTGTGATCGCTTAAACAGTTCGTCAAGCTCAACCTTTTCCGCACCTAAGGCCTCAGCTTCCTGTGCGCTGACGTAGGGATCGTACAGCAAAATTTGACAATCCCACGGTTCCAGCAATCGCAGCACATGTCGGCCAACCATACTGGCGCTGACTACCCCTATGGTTGCTCCCATCAGGTACTGCTCTTCCAAACACAACTCGGGACTGCGCCAGCCGCCGGTCTCGCGAACGTATCGGGCATGATCAAGCCAGCCACGCGCCGTCATAATCATCATGCCAACGGTGCTCTCCGCCACATTGTAGGCTATCGCGTCGGCACCACTGAAGATGACAATTCCGCGCGGTCTGAGATACCTCTCAACAATCTCCTGAGACACAAAATGCTTCACACTGCCCGCAGAGTGGGCAATGATCTGCAGTTGGTCGGCATTTTCCATTACCTCGGCGGTCAGCTCCGGGGTAGCCCCCCAACCGGTGATCAGCGCCTGGTATGCGCCGATAACCTCGGCAAGCTCTTCGGTGGTCATCGCCTCGTTGCGCTGGTTGATAGTCACATCAAACTCTTCTGTCAATTCAGCGAACTTCTCCGGGGTGAAAACCCGCTTGGTATGAGTTGCTGTTGGCAGGTATAGCACTTTGTGCTTTTTCACTTCTCCGTCTCCAGGATCGGACAATAAATCCACCAATGTTAATGAAGCTGCTCACACGTTAATATTTCGTTGATTGACCATCATGGCAAATCACGATACAGGCGGCTGATTATGTCTCTGCTTATTCTGGCCAATGATTTCCCTCCCAGCGTCGGAGGCATCCAGCGCTACGTATACGGGCTGGCGGTGGCTCTGCGCCACTCCGGAGAAGAAGTCGCAGTAATCGCCGCTGAGCAGCCTCAGGCCGCAGAGTTTGACGCTGCCAGCCCGGTGCCAATTTTGCGGGTTCCTGCCGCACGTAGGTTCCAGGCAGCCCGAAATCTGGCGGATGGTGCTATGGGCTATGTTCATAAGGCATCGCACAGACAAGAGATCAGGACGATAATAGCCGCCAATTGGTGGCCTGACGGATACGGTGCGTGGCTGGTCAGGCGAAGAACCGGCGTACCATATGTCGTGATGGGCTATGGCCGCGAAATGGTGCAAACCGGAGGAAACCCTATCAAGTGGCTGATGCAGCAACTGGTCATCCGTGGTGCGTCAGGCGGCCTGGCAATAAGCCATTACTCTGCTCACCAATTAAGTCGCCGCGGTCTGCCCCAACAACGCATCAGAGTGATTTACGGCGGAGTAGAGCCGGCTCACTTTGCAGCTCCCAAAACCACTGATGAACAAGTGCAGCGCAAATTGGGCAAGGATAGCCAACCCACACTGCTGACTGTCAGCCGCCTGGTCAAACGCAAGGGGCACAGCCAGGTAATAGCGGCGCTCCCGCAGATAGTCAGTGAAGTAGGCCCCGTCAAATACCTTATCGTCGGCAGTGGCCCCGAAGAGCAGAACCTGCGGCGACTAACCAGAGAATACAGTATTGAAGATTATGTGCGCTTTCTGGGCGAGGTGGATGACCGCCAGCTGCCCGCCGTGTACCGAGATGCTGATGTCTTTGTTATGCCCAGCCGCGACCTTCGCGGGCAACCAATTGAGGGATTCGGCCTGGTCTATCTGGAAGCGAACCTATGCGGGCTTCCAGTCGTCGCCGGTGACACTGGCGGGGTAGCGGATGCGGTAGTTGACGGCAAGACCGGCCTACTGGTTAATCCCGAAGATCCCACCGCCATAGCCTCAGCCGTCATTCGCCTGCTGCGCAACCCAGACTGGGCTGCGCAACTAGCGGCAGCGGGACGGACCCGGGTGCTGGAAGAGTTTACCTGGGAGCGGGTGGCAGAGCGTTGTCACAGAGCATTGACCGATTGGGGTTTAACCACCAGCCGCTGAGCACAGTCTCATTGAGCTTATCAGCCGGCTGGATCGGACCTCTTTCACTCCTGTAATCCTCCATACCGACGGCGCCAAGTGGCTGCAGACCAACAATATTGCAGATGTCGAGAAAATAGCTGCGTTCCCCCCTCATCCCTTGCTGAAACAGAAGAGGGATGAGCTAAGCACGGGAGTGCTGCGCCTGTTGAGCAACACATCCGCTGCCTTACGACTCTCCTTGAAGCTGCGCGCCACCCTGCGGCGCGCGGGGGTGCAACTGGTGCACACCAACTCCTTGAAGACTCACTTCGTTGGGGGCCTGGCCGCCCGCCTGGGGCGCCTGCCGCTGGTCTGGCACGTCCGC
>JALGTJ010000287.1 GCA_029821415.1 Candidatus Zipacnadia bacterium | reverse complement strand
ACCTCGACAATATAGTTCTCCCACTGTGCTTGACCCGCTATGGTCCACGCTACTTGCCCCGCTGGGGAGTATTCAACGAGCCTACCACTCTCTGCTGTCCAGTTCCCCCGAAGATCGTACCAGCGCGATTTATCGACGAAATCTTCCTCCAGCAGTTGTTGGCCCCGAGGCGGGCGCAGACCGACCAGTTGCTCGAACTCCCTCGTTTGCTCAGCGGACACCTCATACAACCTCTGTGCAGCAGGTGCAAAGTACACGATAACTGATGTGCTTTCCCCACTAAAGCCGGTGACCTTGCCGACTTGGTCACCAAAATCCAGTACCGTTACCCGCTGCCAGCGGAGGTATCCCGGCAGACCGGCCTGGATGGCGATCGGATTTTGGTGGATATCGGCTCGGCATCTGACCAGTGGTGAGTCAGCATGAAACAGATATTGATATTGCGCCTCAATTCGCGATTCGGCTACCTTGCCATCCTCAATATAGCGGGCCTGCACGGAAATCTGCACTTGCGCCGGCGAGATTTGCCGTATAGCAATCTCGGCAGCCTCGTCTCGCGCCAAGCTATACCCATCGGCGTTGTCCCTCTGGGTGACCTGGTGCTCACCCAGGGCAACTATTGTCCCGCCGCGCACCTTGTCAAAGGTCAACTTATAGTAATCATTGCTGATCATGACAATAGTGCCCTTCTCCACGACTGACAAATCACAAAACGCCGTATTTGCCACCAATGCTACAAGCAGAGCTACACCTATCATCGTCCCGTCTCTCATAGTGCTCACCTCTTGACCATTGCCCCCAGGGCATTGCATAATGGTAGCAGGTCCAGCCTACGTTTGCGGCGACAGCGAGCGCAGACCTGTCTACGACGGAAATGCGTAGCTACATACCTCTCAGGCGCCAATCCTGCGTTTGGGTAACCCAACTTCTCCCTTCGCTTACGTAAGGCCTTCGCTTCATCTCTATTCACACAACTGACAGTAACTCCTCCTTCCGGTACTGGACACCCCGACCGGGCTTCACCACGTTGCTTGCTGCTTAAGGCTACAAGAGCTGCCGGACAGACGTTATGTACGGCTAAGGGTACAAAGGTCATTTTGTTCTGCTGGCGAAGGCCATCGGCACGCAGTCTTAATTCGCCGCCGTAGCGTGGCGACGATGGCCAGACTGGCAATGGACACAGGAGGCGATACGATTGAAGCAGCAACAAACAGTCAGCGAGCTGGCGTCCTTCTATCGGCGTCACCTCATAGAAGATGTGATGGCGTTCTGGGAGCGGCACAGCCTGGACGAGCAATATGGAGGCTATCTGCACTTCCTGGATCGGACGGGCCAGCCGTTTGCGACAACCAAGGTAACAGTTTTCCAGGCGTGGCTGAATGCTGCCAGACTGGGCTACGAGTTCCTCACGCACTACTGTCACGATGGCCAAGGCAACTGGCATCAGGCAATGACGCGCGACGGACAGCCCCTACCCGGTGCGCTATACGGATTTACCAACCAGTTTATAGTGTTGGGTTTGAGCGAATACTACCGAGCTACAGGTGACGAAGCTGCCAAAGAGCTAATTTGGACAACCCACGAAATCGGAATGGAACATATCCGTAATCCTGACCCGGAGGAGTTTTACCCCGAACCGTATGATCCCAATGAGAAGAAGCACGGTGTGTCAATGATGCTGGTCTGTGTTGGCCATGAGCTGGAAGACATTTTCCCGGGTCAGGGCATCGAACAGTTAGTAGATGAGCACCTGGACTGGATCCTCAATAAGCGATGGCAGCTTTATAGACAGTGAGCAAGGCCGGCATATCAACCCGGGCCATGCGCTGGAGAGCTGCTGGTTTTGCCTGCGGGCAGCGCGCCGCCGCAACGATGAGCAAGCCATTGCGCGTATCCTGGAGATTATTGACTGGATCTGGCCACTGGCGTGGGATGAAGAGTATGGCGGTATAGTCTCGTACCTGCGCTACGGCGGCGGACAGCCACGACCCTACGGGTATCTGGAGGCGGAGGGAGTGGATTGGGCTGATAAGATATTCTGGACCAACGCCGAAGCGCTGGTAGCCCTCGCCTTTGCTTACGAGCAGAGCGGCAACAGCAAATACCTGGAATGGTTCAGGCAACTACACGACTGGACACAAAGCCACTTCTACGACCCTGAGTACGGTGAGTGGTATGAATTCCTGCACCGTGACGGTTCGGTCAAACGGGCCAACAAGGGCGGGCGCTACAAGGCCGGATTTCACGTTCCGCGGGCGCTGCTCAATGTCTGGGAGAGCTTCAAGCGCATACTAAAGCGCTGAATCGCGCCCGATTCCTCAAGTTGCCGCAGTCCCTTGCTGTGGCTACGGCAGTTTCAGTTGGGCTGCCCCGTCATTCACCGTAGAACCACTTGATAGGTAGCGAGCGTATCTTGGTGTAGTGACTAGTAAGCAGCCCTGCGCCGTAATCGTAAGCAATGACCGCTCGGTCACCGACAAACACAACGCTGGGGTACGCGCAGCGTAGCACGCCGGGGGCGTGGGGGTATTTGGCCAGATCAGTGGGTTGGTGGTAGGGCTGCTCGTGTTTATAGCTGAACACGTCCCAGTCCAGTGGCCGGTCAACAATGTGCGCCCGGTCATCAAGGCTTTCTAAGTTGCGGAAGTGCTGCCACGTTTCGCCCTCATCGCTGGAAACAGCACAGGTCAGCCGGTGGCGGCGCAGGCCCTGCTTGTCCTCTTCCAGGGTGTTCTGATTCCAGATGCACAGCAAGTCGCCAGTGGGCATCCTGCTAAGCGCACAGGGAGCATAGGCAGCGGCCAGTGGAGTGGGCTCGGGGTCGCTCCAGGTCTCGCCTTCATCGCTGGAATAGCTCTTGAACAGTCGTCCCACGGGCGTGCGCGCAAACATCAACAGGCGTCCGTCATTCAGTTCCACCACGTTACCTTCTTCAAACCAGAAACGCTTGCCCTCATGGAAGAGCCAGATCTTCTCGGAGGTATGCCAGGTTTGCCCCTCGTCGTCAGACAGCCAGCAGTACATTCCGGTCTGGGGTCCAGGAGTGTTGGGATTATCGCGACCATACCAGTCTTCCAGGTAGGTATAAGTGGGCCCGACGATACGCCCAGTTGAGGTGACGATAGCCGAACCGCAGTACATACGGGCGATCTGCCCCTCCTGGTTGATTTGGCGTTTGACTGTCCAGGTCCGGCCATTATCTTCAGAACGGCAGAAGAACAACTTTCTTTCCCCTTCATTGAGGAACATACCGATGGCGCCAGATGGCAGGCGTACCAGCACCGGTGTCCAGCCACCAAATTTGTTGCCTTCGGTATCGCGCACAAATTCAGGCACCGACCAAGTCTGACCAGCATCGGAAGATCGGCGCAGAGCTATGTTACCACCTATCCCGAAGAAAAGGCCAACGGAGTACCTGGTGCGACGCAGTCACGCAACAGTTCGGCAATCTTAGGGTCACCGGCAACGAGGGTGAGAGAGGCGTCATCCACGTAAAGCTCCGTGGCCGGCCGATAGCACTGGATGATGACACGAATCTGTGGCTTGTCCAGCGGTAGCCCCATTGCCGCGGTTCCCGCAAGGCTCAGCGAGGTCTCGTATTTGTGCCACTGCGTTCCCACTTCAAAGCGGGTGCGAACCTGGCCGGCGTCATAGAAGTTCTGCTCGGGGAAATTAACATACAGCACCAGTTCCACGCGTGAAATGGGCTGTTCGGCGCGCATCCACACCGAAAAGTGCAGGGCCTGGCTCCGCTTCGCCTTAATGGGAATATGCTGATCAACCAGCACCCACTGGTGCTCTGGCCGCAGTTTTAGCAGTCCGGCCCAGCTTCCATTGCGTCCCTGATCGCTGATGGTGAATTGGGCATCAATATGATTAGTTCCGTCATAGCCACTCGCCCGCCAGCCGGGGACATTCTCACCGGGCTCCTCGCCTGTTTCGAAGTCGGGATTGACCAGCAGATTATCGGCACCAAGCGCGGGGAAGGCGAGCAAGCTGAGAGCGACCGCAATTAGAACAGATAGCCCCAACTCATAACGAGACGGCATCCTTATCACTCCCCTGACGAGTCTGAATTCGCTACCCTCGGTATCCAGCACATCCCTTGACCTTCGGCATTCTCAAAGCTCTTGGGAGCAGACTGCAGTTGCTCCCACGTCCATCTACCTTGCATATTCGCCGAGTGACCCGGTTACTCCTCTTTGC
>JALGTJ010000286.1 GCA_029821415.1 Candidatus Zipacnadia bacterium | reverse complement strand
AGGCTCGCCTCGATGTGGCAGCAGCTTTAAGCAACTACCAGTCGTAAGCATAACGGGTTTCCATCTAATGTTTGTGGGATGGCCTCCAAGGGCAGCTATTGGGCCTAACGTTTTTGGTAGCAGGTGGTGGACTACTTTTCGTTGCCAAATTATTGCTCATTGGTGACCCCCAATCACTTAAGACTAAGGAGGTCTTTTTAATGCGCACTCCAATAATGGCTGGCAACTGGAAAATGAATTGCGATAACGACGAAGCGTGGGAGTTGGCTTCGGCGATTGCTGACGAGAAAGGCGATGTCACCGGTTGCGAGGTTGTAATCTGTCCGCCGGCTACGGCTCTGGTTGTGGTGCAGGCCGTTCTGGAAGGCACCAACATTGGCCTGGGTGCCCAGAATATCTTCTGGGAAGAGAAGGGCGCCTATACCGGCGAGCTTTCCGGGCCGATGCTGCTGTCGTGCGGCTGCCAATATGTCATCATTGGCCATTCTGAGCGCCGTGGCCGCTTTGGGGCTGTTGCAGATGACTTCACGCCTGAACTGCAGCGAGTTTTCGGCGACACTGACGCCAGCGTCAACCGGAAGATCAAAGCTGCGCTCTCGTACGATTTGACACCCATTGTCTGTGTCGGCGAGCTACTCAGTGAGCGCCAGCAGGGCCAGACTGACGAGGTGGTTAGCGGGCAGGTGAAGGCAGCGCTGGCCGGCGTAGAAGCTGACGATGCTGAGAGTATCATCCTTGCCTACGAGCCAGTATGGGCTATCGGCACCGGCGAGGTCTGCGACGCCGAGGAGGCCAATCGGGTCATCGGCGTCATCCGTGCTACGCTGGCCGAGATTACTGGTGAGGAGATCGCTGAAGAGATACGCATCCTGTACGGGGGCAGTGTCAAGCCCGCCAATGTGGCTGGTCTTATGGCCCAGCCGGAGATTGATGGAGGGCTAGTCGGAGGTGCCTCGCTGCAGGCTGAGTCGTTCTGTGAGTTGATCGACGCCGCCGCTGTCAGCAAGTAGCACCACGGGTTGACACACAAACCACACTACCCACGTTCCCGACACTCATAGTTGGCGGTAGGAAGTCAGCTCGGAGAAATCAACCAGCGCCCCCATGGCGTGATTGGTTGTTTGCTCTTCGATGGCGGCGCCTGGGTTCAGACCAGCGTAGAGTATAACACCAACGCGCTCCAGGGGCACTGGTATCTCCAGCAACGGATGACTAGGACGGCCTACTGAGGCCACCCCACGGATGCCGGCCTGTGCCATCCGGTCGGTTATTTCCCGGAATTGGTCATAAGCGCTGGCCGGAATCAGTCGAAAGCCAGCGCCCACCTTGCCGGCACCGGTGCGGGCCGCCTGCGTAACCGAGGTCATCTTCCCCTTGATGAATATCTCCAGCGGGTCCAGTGAAGTGCCCTCGTAGTGAATGAGATCAGTGAAGCGTACCGGCTTGTGGCCAGCCAATTCCAGCAAGCCTCCGAACTGTGAGTCCATTGGGATGCCGTAGTTGAGCAGGATGCCATTGATGGTTACGCTGCAGACGGTGCCGATAGCGACCATTCCTGCTGGCACTTGAGTGTCACCGACGCTCTGCCCCGCCTGGTAGACAGCAATCAGATCACTGGTGCACAAGCCGGCCAGAAACACCGGCCGCATAACCTGCAATGCCGTATCCAGAGCTTGAGCGGGCAATAGTGAGACATTAAGGACCACCTTGCCCCGGCGGGTGGCCAGATCGAAGGAAGTCTGGTAGGTCAACCGTTCCAGGGTGGAGATGACCAGGGTGACTCGGTCTGAGACACTGGCGTCGGCCAGTTCCTGGCGGCCCGCCTCAGTGATGCGCCGGCCTTCGCGGCCTAGCGATTCGGTGAGGCCGGCCTCATCGAGTTGCTGAAGCTGGTAGCGAACAGCCCGGTCGGTCAGGTCTACGCCCAGGTTAGCTAACTCTTGGGCCAGGCGACTACTGCCCAGTGGCTCGCCCTGGGTATCCAGAGCGCGGAGAATGGCCAGTTTTTTCCTATCAATTTCCGGCATAGTTTTCCGTCTAACTGGGTTGTTTATGGTTCGCGTGGGCTGCCCGGTACCACTTCGGGGAAAGTGTACCGGAAAGACTTGGCGCTGTCAAGGGTCCTCGAAGTAGGAACTTGCCGGTAGTATTCCGTTGACAGCGGACATAAGGGGCCTTAGACTACAGGTAACGCTTTCCGGAATACCTGTCTGTTGGCATACGGAAACATACTTCCGTAAGTGGACGGATAAGCGTGCTTTTGCGAGTCTTCATCAGCCTTTCAATGAGACAACCGCGGGTACCAATAACGTGGAGGTATGCAGATGTTTGACTATAATCCGTTTGCTGTGGCCCAGGCACAGTTAGACAATGCCGCGGAGTTGCTGGGTCTTGAACCAGCAATGCACGAGCTCTTGCGTTGGCCTATGCGTGAATTCTCGGTGAAACTGCCGGTGCGAATGGATGATGGAAACGTGGAGGTTTTTCCAGCCTACCGCGTGCAGTTTAACGATGCCCGGGGGCCAACCAAGGGCGGAATCCGCTTTCATCCTGCCGAGACTCTGGACACGATCCGCGCTTTGGCGATGTGGATGACGTGGAAGTGCGCGCTTGTGGATATTCCGCTAGGCGGCGCCAAGGGTGGGGTAATCTGCAATCCCAAGGAGATGTCTATCCGGGAGTTAGAGCGGTTGTGCCGAGCGTATATCCAACAGATAGCCCCCATCATCGGGCCAGACCGAGACGTTGCTGCGCCAGATGTATACACCACACCGCAGATGATGGCCTGGATGATGGATGAATACTGTAAAATAGTGGGCGACAGTAATTTTGGCGTCATTACCGGCAAGCCCCTGGCAGTCGGCGGTTCGGAGGGACGTGACAGTAATTTTGGCGTCATTACCGGCAAGCCCCTGGCAGTCGGCGGTTCGGAGGGACGTGGTGACGCGACTGCACGAGGCGCCTGGTATACAGTACGCGAGGCTGCCCAACACCTGGATATAGACCTCAGCCAGGCAACCATTGCTGTGCAGGGCTATGGAAATGCAGGCTCCTATGTGGCCCAGCTTGGGCAGGAGCTTTTTGGCTGCAAAGTGGTGGCGGTGAGCGACAGTAGGGGAGGCATCATTAACAAGGCTGGATTGGATCCCATGGCGGTTTTGGAGCACAAGCAGCAGACCGGATCGGTAGTGGACTTCTCCGAAGCCGATAACATCACGAATGAGGAGCTCCTGGAGATAGACGTAGATGTCTTATGGCCAGCAGCGCTGGAGAACGTGATAAACGAGAATAACGCTGACCGGATTAATGCTAAGATCATTGCTGAGGCGGCCAACGGTCCGACCACACCTGAAGCCGATCCGATACTGTACGAGAAGGGCGTGCATGTGATTCCTGAC
>JALGTJ010000014.1 GCA_029821415.1 Candidatus Zipacnadia bacterium | reverse complement strand
GAGCAGATGGCCTGCCTGGTGGGCAATCGGCGGGGCATCTACAAGGCAATCAATACCGCCTCAGAGCGCCGTCGCTACACCCGCTTGCAGCAGCGACTGCGTGAGGAATTGACTGAGCGAGATGCTTGAGCGAGTAGCCGATCTTGCCGGTCACGTCGGCTGGCGTAACTGCGTTGTGTGAGCCGCGACCAGCTCGCCACAGCGAGGAGCCGCCACGATTATCGGCTCGTGTCTGTCGCGCGCTGTGAAGCCGGTAAGGGTGGGGAGGGGCTGGCCAGCCAGGTTGTAAGCAGTCGCACCAGCCTCCGCGGCGATGGCCAGGCCGGGCACCACGTCCCACATTAACCAGTTGGAGAACAGGCAAGCCTTAAAGGCCCCCGTGGTCAGATAACCGCAGTGCAGCGCGCCGCTGCCCAGGTTGCGCTGGCTGTGAGGCAGCTCAAGTTGCAGGTCGCTTGTTGCTTCCGTCGTGAAGGCGATCATGTCGCTGCGCACGATCTCTTCGCAAGCAGGGATTGATGCTGGTGCCCCGTTCAGATATGCGCCTTGCCCCGCGAAGCCTGTCCAGGTCAAGCCCAATACTGGAGCATAGATGACTCCTGCCGTAGGTACTCCCTGGGTGCATCGGCCGATACAAACAGCCCACAGCGGCAGGCCGCCAATGAAGTTATGAGTGCCGTCAATGGGATCGATGTACCAGACATTGTTTGTGTCGGTATCAGTAGAACCGACCATCTCTTCGCCGACAATTGCCTCATCGGGCCAACGCTCGCGGAGGCCGGCACGAATGAGTTTTTCCACCTCTATGTCAGCATCGGTCACCAGGCTGCCGTCCGCTTTGCCCCCAATCTGCAGCTTATCACTATGTCGCCGGGCCAATTCGCCGGCCTGATGGGCCAGGTTGATAAGAAACTGTCGGTCCTCGTGATTCATAGTCGTTGACACCTTGCCCGTGGTCAGCTACAGAAGCGATCGCAAGTACTGGGCATCCCAGGCAATCATTTCCTGAACGCTGGCGAAGCGGTCGTGCCGGACGAGTTCCTCCAGCGTGAGATAGCCATCATAGCCGATTTGTTTGAGCTGGTTGATAATTGCTGGCCATTGCAGAAAGCCGCTATCCAGGGGCGTGCAATTGGACGGGAAGCACTCCTGCGGCTCGGTACTACTCTCAACTGTGAGATTCTTAACGTGGACGGCCTTCATCAGATAACGCAGCATCTCAATCTGGTTGCGGGGCCGCTCGAAGCCCTCCACCATTGTATTACCCGGATCGTAGACAACGCCAATGTGATCCAGGGGCAGGCCCCGGGTCAAGTCGAGAATCTGGCCCGCCGAGGCTGCCATAGTTCGGCTGTGCTGTTCAAAGTTGATGGTCACGTCGTAGTCAGCTCCGTATTGCGCCGCTTGCATAAGTTGCTCGCGGAATAGCTTGCGCTGGGCTTCATAGCCGATACCCAGATCCAGATCCGCTGGCGAGCAGCGTAGGAAATGAGCGCCCAGAATCCGGGCAATCTGACATCCACGCCGCAACCCCTCCTGGTGACGGCGTGCCTCATTTGCGTCAGGGATACCCACCTGCCAGTAGGTGGTGACGCCGGAGGCTTGGAGACCGGCCTCTTCGACCATTGTTCGGATCTGCTGGAGTTCGCGGTCGGTAACATCGGGCGTGATGTGACAGCCATCTTCGTTTTGGCGGATGTCCACCGCCTGATAGCCGGCCTCGGCTGCCATCGTGATGCTTTCTTCCAGCGAGAAATCCTCCGTCACCAGAGTATACAATGATAGTTCCATTAGTATTTGTCCCGAGTAAGGATGGTCCTCATAGCAAATAATTCCTTGCTCGGATGCAACTACCCTCCCTGCGTCGGGCCTGCCGCCCTGGCCGGCAGCTCGGAGAAGGAGAGATACTGGGCGGAAGGGAAATAGCGCCTGGTAGCAGTCCAGGCATAACTGAAATGAGTAGAGTGAGTCCGTACACAGAATTAGTTGCTCGGGGCATACTGGTTATATTGCTGGCGGCCTTGCCCGTCGTTGCTGGCAAACTGTTTGCCTGGCAGGGGATGCTGGTGGCGCTGGCGGTGTTTATTGCCGCCTTTTTTTCCCTTATGGGGCTGCTGGGCAAGCCCCAGCGGGTGGGGTTGCGCGTTGTTGACTATGCGTTAATCGGCATGCTGGTGTGGGTGGCAGTTAGCATGACGCGAACAGTCTACCTGCATGCCAGCTTGCTGGCCCTGATGCAGCTTCTTAGCTATTTTACCGCCTTCTGGCTGGCGCGCACACTGCTGGGCCGGCGACCCTGGCAGCAGGCAGCCGGCGGAGCGATACTGGTTGGCGGAGTGCTTGCGGCGGTTTGGGGACTTAATGAATATGTGCGCACCACCGCTATCTCTGGGCAGACCACTTGGCGCATCTATGGGCCGTTTTTCAATCCCAATCTGCTGGCCGGATATCTGTTGCTGGCGCTGCCGGTGGCTGTCGCAGTTGTTTGGTGGAATCGGACTCAGGCTGACTTCCAGGACAGGTCGCTTCTCACCATCGCGGCGGGGTTTGTAATTGTGTTGATGTCTGTGGCCCTTCTGCTGACCGGATCAAAGGGAGGACTGCTGGCGGCAGCAGTAGTCATCATAGTATTGGCCTTCACGCTGCCGCGGCCAGGCACTCGCCTGGCCGGCAGGGTCCGCCGGTTGGCAGTAATTGTCTTGGGGGCCGTCCTGGTTGTGGCATTACTTGCTCCCCCGATTCGGGTGCGGGTCCTCAGCGCCTTCACCACTCAGCGCCGCTCCGCCGCCTTCCGCTACTACACCTGGAAGACCACCACCCAGATGATAAGGCAGCGGCCGCTGCTGGGCTTTGGACCGGGTAGCTATGAGTATGTCCAGCCGCAGTTTGCCATCGCCGGCTTTACCCGCACCGCCCATCAAACACCGCTGCAGATTGCCGCCGAAACTGGCCTTCCCTCGCTGGTGCTGCTGCTGGTTGCACTGTCCGCTATTGTCATTGAGCTGTGCAGTCGGATCAACCGGGCACCTCCCGGTCAGCGGCTACTGGCCGCCGCGGCTCTGGCGGCCTTTATAGCGCTAGCCGCTGAACCGGCGGTTAAGGGGCTTCAGATTGATGCTCGGTGGCCCCAAGTCGGGCGCGTCATTCTCATGGTAATCCTGTTGGCGGGATGCTGGTTGTTGGCGCGGGGTTTGCACAGCCAGGCGCTGGCAGCGCAGGGAGAACAATTAGCCCGACAGGGCATACCCAGCGCTGCGATAGCGCGAATTAAGCGAGCCATTGCCCTGGATCCGCTGGATGCTAAGCACTATGAGGCTCTTGCCACGTTCCTGGTGGGCGAGATGCAGCTCGTCGGGCCCGGCAGTTTGCAGAAGGCTGTGGGTGCCCAGCGCCGGGCCATTGCTCTGGTTCCGACTAAACCCAGTCTGCAGCGGGAATTGGCGCATCTGTATGCCCTGCTTGGCGATTTGCCGGCAGCAGTCGGTGCGGCTCAGAAAGCCGTGCAGCTTTATCCGAATTACACAAAAGGCTGGCTTACTCTGGCCGAGCTGCAAGCAACAAGCGGCCAGCCGGCGGCAGCGTTGGCCAGCTACCGACGGGTGACTGAATTGTACTTGAGTGCGAATATGCCAGCTTCGCGCTGGGGATGGCCGCGAAGGTGTTTACGGTGTATTTTCAGCAAATGCCGCTGCGCCGCGAGATTATGAAACTGCAGGGGCAGTGGGACGAGGCGCAGTATCAGCAGATGCGCGCGAGGGCCAGCGAGCTTGCCGGGCAATTAGTGGAGCTGCAGCGGCCAATGGGCCTGCTGCGAGCCGGCGAGTTGTACATTGCCCTGGAGAACCCCACGGCGGCGCGGCGGGTGTTAGAAGAACTCTGTAACTTGACGGGGAGCGACACAGCTCTGAAGCAGTTGATTGTGGGGCGGGGCTGTATTGATTTGGCTACGCTTGTGGAAAGTGCCATGGCGCAGAAGCTGCGCAACCGGGGTCAGACACTCTTGAGGGAAGGTCTTTCTGCCCTGAAGGGCGAGCCAAGAAGTCAGGATTGGGAAGAAGACGATACCTACGCTGCTCGCTATATGCTGCAACACGGGCAACCGCCGCCCCCTTCGGCGAAGATTTCCCTGGCTACAGGAGGCAAACAATGAAAGTGTTGGTCGTACATGGTCCTAACTTAAACCTGTTGGGCCGCCGCGAGCCGGATACCTATGGGGAGCAGACACTGGCGCAGATTGACGAGATGATCGCTGCCGAGGCGGCCAAGGCAGACATTGAGGTCAAGTTCGTGCAGTCCAATATTGAAGGGGAGCTGGTTGATGCTATCCAGCAGGCGGCAAAGTGGGCCGATGCTATAATCGTTAACCCCGCTGCTTATACTCACACCTCGGTGGCGCTGCGCGATGCATTGGTAGCAGTGGACATCCCGGCGGTAGAGGTGCACCTGAGCAATATCTACGCCCGCGAGGAGTTCCGGCATCGTTCGCTTACGGCAGCGGCCTGCCGGGGGCAGATCTCTGGGTTCGGGGCATGGGGTTATGTTCTGGCACTGCAGGCCGCCCGCCATATCGTTGAGGGGGAATCCAGTGAGTAGCTACGCCCGGCGCCGCCACGAGCTGAGCAAGTGGCTTGCGCAGAACGAACTGGACCTCTTTATCGTAAGCTCGCGGCCCAATCTCCGCTACTTGACCGGCTTTACTGGCGAGGGGATTAGCTTAGTCAGCCATAGTGAGGCCGTACTCATCACTGATCGGCGTTATGAAGTTGAGGCTGGGGAAGAGGCCCCCGATTGTCAGGTGATCTTCGCCGAGCAAGGCTATCTGCGGGAGGTTGCCAGCTACCTCGCCAGGCTGGAGCAACCTCGGGCGGGTTTCGAAAGCCAGCACCTCACCTACGCGAATTACCGGAAGCTTGCCGAGCTGGCTGAGGGGGCTGAACTTGTGCCTACCGAAGGGATTGTTGAAGAGCAGCGCGCGATCAAAGATGACACAGAGATTGCTGCCATTCGGCGGGCCGCCCAGGTGATTGGTAAAGCAGTTACCCAGGTAGTCGCCGAGCTGGTAGTTGGGGTCACGGAACGAGAGTTGTCGCTGCGGCTGCGGGAGGCGATTCTCCAGGCGGGGGGTGACGATGTTAGCTTCGAGCCGATAGTCGCTTTTGGCGAGAATTCAGCGCGCGCCCATGCTGTGTCTACGGCACGGCAACTGTCTCAAGGGGACATTGTGCTTATTGACGCCGGCGCCAAGGCAGATGGCTACTGCTCGGATATGACGCGAACGGTAGTGTTCGGTGACCCGACCGACAAATTCATTGAGATATATCAAACAGTGCGCCAAGCGCAGCAGGCAGCGATGGCTACCATTGTGCCCGGCACCGCGGCTGCCGAGGTGGACGCTGAAGCTCGTAAGGTAATTGACAGCAGTCCCTATGCAGGCAGCTTCGGCCACAGTCTGGGCCATGGTGTCGGGTTAGAGGTCCACGAGGAGCCCAAGTTGGGTAAGAATTCCGAAAGCGTGCTGAAAGCGGGGCAGGTGCTGACAAATGAACCCGGCATCTACCTGCCAGGCTGGGGAGGAGTGCGGCTCGAGGAATTATTGTTGGTTACAGAGCAAGGGGCAAAGCCATTAACGCACGCGCCGTACCTGGATTATTAGCACTACTCGTGCGGAGGCCACTGCGATAATTGGAAGCGGTAGCCTACGCCCCAGACCGTCCCGATGCGCCAGGGCACCTCAAAGCTTTCCTCCAGCTTGGTGCGGAGTCGCTTGATGTGTGTATCCACGGTGCGCAAATCGCCGCTGGCCGACTCGTAACCCCAAACTTTCCGGATGATTTCCTGACGGGTGAATACTGTGCCCGCCTCCGATGCCAGGAAGTAGAGCAGATCGAACTCCTTAGGAGTCAGATGAACCTGTTCGCCGTTGACTTCAACACTGTGTGCCGGTAGGTCAATTTCCAGGCCAGGGAAGCTGAGGTGCTGTTCATGCGCTGCGGTGCGCTCGCTGGTAACTGCTCGCCGTAGTAGCGCTCGCACCCGCGCCACAAACTCGCGGACGCTGAAAGGCTTGGTAATGTAGTCATCAGCACCCACCTCCAGGCCTACCACCATATCCAGTTCATCGTCTTTGGCAGTTAGCATTATCACGGGTAGATCATAATGAGCACGTATCTGTCGACACACCTCGAGGCCATCTATGCCTGGCAGGATGAGATCGAGGATGATCAAGTTCGGCTGCTCTCTTTCCAGAATAGATAGCCCATCTTCGCCAGTGGTAGCCACCAACACCTCGTAGCCTTCATATTCCAATGCGGAAGTTACGATGGACTGATCCTGGGGGTTATCCTCAATCAACAGGATTCTCTTCTTGTCTTTAAGCACGGCACTGTCCTCCAGGTGAGGCGACAATAAGCCATGCAGCCTGCCCCTGCTCGGCAGTTCATCTGCCACTCGCCATATCAAGGGCTGCTTGGTCCAAGCACTCACACTAAGTATACCACATCTGGTGGGATTGAGCAATGTATCGGCCCAAGTTGGCCGCTAGCAGAGCAATGATGATTGCCGGAGAGTTAGCCTTCGGCCAATGGGGCACAATCAGCGGCGATTTTCGCAACTGCGAGCTTTGTGTTCTCTGGGCAGGCAGGTATTCATATCCAATCGTGAGAATATGCTAATTAAGTGACCGGATAGGGTATTGGTGTGCGGGGAATATGGCAATAGACTGAGAAAGGTTGTGATTGATGTGCAGGTACGAGTTTGTGTCATCGGCGCTGGGGCCATGGCCAATAATGTTCACTATCCTTCGCTTGCGGCGATGGAGGATGTTGAGATAGTAGGTGCCTGCGATCTGCAAGAAGACAAACTGGAGGAGACTTGCAATCGCTACAGTATCAGCGGACGCTTTACTGACTATCGCCAGATGTTGGAGCAGTTGCGGCCTGATGCCGTGTATATCATTATGCCTCCACATCATCTGTATGACCTGACCATTGACTGCCTGGAGATGGGACTGAATGTATTCATTGAAAAGCCGCCGGGTATAACCACGCATCAAGTGACCTGGATGGCCAAATATGCGCAGAAGAATGGAGTCATTGGCATGGTCGGCTGGAATCGGCGTTTTATTCCGGTCGTCAACTACTGCCGTGAAAAGGTGCTCAGTTACAATGCCAACGTCCAGCAGGTAGTGTCAACCTTCTACAAATACCATCCGGATTCTGCGGGGCCCTATTATCGCGGCGCGATTGACATTTTATCCTGCGATGCGGTGCATGCGGTCGATACACTACGCTGGTTGGCTGGTGGTGAAGTTGTCAATGTCGCCAGTGCGGTGCGCAAGGTGCACCACGAGTTTGATGACAGCTTTACTGCTTTGGTACAGTTTGACAACGGCTGTGTGGGGGTATTGCTGGCTAACTGGCGGGCCGGTGGCCGCATCCATCAGTTTGAATTGCATACCAACGGGGCCTCAGCGTTCATCAATGGGGATTACGAGTCGGTTATTCATATGAACGGTGAGTCCTTCGTTGAGCGGCTTGACTCCAAGGAGATTGCCGGCAGCGATGAGTTTTATCGCTACTACGGCTTCTTTGATGAGAACCGCCACTTCATTGACTGTGTGAAGAAGGGGACAGAGCCGGACGCATCATTTGCCGACGCGGTTAAGACAATGCAGTTAGTTGATGAAATCTACCGGCAATCTTGGTAGACCATCCGACGGGCAACTGCGACGTTGGCGGAACGAAGAAATAGGCCGGATTGACAGATTGTCAACCCGGCCAATACCCCTCAGAGCGGGTGTAGTTGCAGCCAGTAATTAGGGCTACTGCTTCGGTTGGCCTTCCGATTCCTCAGCAGGCGGGGCAGGCTTGGTGGTCACTTCTTCTAATGTCTTTTGCTCTTGCTGATAGAGTTTGAAATCCCGCAGTTGCTTCAGCTCCTGCAGCAGGTTCTCCAGGCGGACGATGACGTCATCCAGAGCACTATCGCCGACGATAGCCTCATATATCTCTACTTCACCCATCTCCACGCATTTGTCCGAGCCGTGGTTAGATGTGATTACCAACCGGACATAGCGGGCCTCAACGGGCAGGAAGTCAAAATGCTGTTCGATCGGTTTGTTGACCACCAGAAAGCGTCCCACTGTCTTGTAGGGGCCTTCAGGGGTGGTGGTTGAGACCTGCAACTCCACATCGCGGACCCAGCGACCGATGAAGGGCGGATCGTCGGTAGTCGGGTCAATCACAATCCGTCGCAGCAAGCGGGTCTGGTCGTTAGCGAAAGCAATAACGACCCACTCAGGGTTCTCCTCGGAGGGAGGATGCTGAGAGGACCAGCCGTAGGAATCGGCTGGCGTGTAGTTGCCCAGCACATGCTTGCCGTCAATAAGATTGGTCACCTGCCACTCGGGCATCACTTTGCCATTCTCGTCCACTGCTTGACTGGAGAAGGCAACAATTCGCCCACCCATCTCCGCAGCAGCCAGATTTGTACCGCCTGCGGTGATTGCATCAGAAGCATACAGCGGCACAGTTAGGCTAACTATCATTAGCACTGTTATTAGTGTGCCGATGAGTAGTGGAATCTTAGTCATTAAATCATCATCCTCCAGGATGTGGCATCTGTATACATTTTATAGACAGCGTCTACTGAGTGTTGTTGCCCGATGGGGTCTCCACCTTGAAGTTCTTTTGGACTATCAGTTTACCTTCATGGTAAACCTCTATGGTGGTGTTGCCACGGCCGGTAATGCGCAGTTGGCGCGCCTGACCTGGCTCCATTTCTTGATCAAGCACTACTATTGGACTGCCCTCAGCGTCGCGTTTGATAACCTTGATGTGCTGGTCCTCTTTCTGATCAAAGACAGTGATGTTGACAATATAATCGCGCGTCATTCCGTCAGCCGAGGTGCTCGCCTCATCTGCGCGGATGGTGACGTCAGGCTCCAGGGGCTGCTGTTGTTCTGTAGGCGGCTCAAACGACTCAATTGGTGGCTCTGTAGTGGCTGGTTCGGGGCCTTTACTTATGATCAGGGCAACCGGCCAGCCCTTTTCCACGACTGTGCCTGGTACATGAGACTGGCGAATAACCTTGCCCTCCTGGATTTCACTGCTATACCTTTCGCTGGTTTCACCCACTGTCAGACCAATTTGCTCTAATTTATCAGCGGCCTGCTGAACCAGCATACCAGTCAGGTCGGGCACAGTGACAGTCTCCTTGCCTAGGTTAATGGTCAGTTGGACCTTGGTACCTACAGGGACCAACTCGCCCTCGGTAGGGTACTGTTCGATGACCTGGCCAACCGGCTTGTCGGATTCTCGGACGGTACGGACCTTATCAACTACCAGCTTAGCATCGGTCAACTTTTGTCGGGCTTCTGCCTCAGTTAGGCCTCGGACGGAGGGCACTTGCACTTCGGCGGGCGGCGCACCAGGATAGAAGGCTTGTTTTATCAGCCATCCGGCTATCACCAAGGCAACCAGTGCCGCTGCTATCAGCGCAGCGGTATGCCAGATCAGCGTGGCGTCAGCAGCCCGGTGGTGCGAGCTGACGGTCGCTGAGGGCGACGGTGCCATCGGGCCCGGCTCCGCGAGCGTTGCAGTTGGCTGTATGGGTGTGGTTACCTCGTTAACGGATAACACGCCGGTCCGGTCTAATTCTGCGCCGCTGGCCAGCTTCTCTAAATCGGCACGCATCTCATCGGCTGTGCGGTAACGCCGGGCCGGGTCCTTAGCCATTGCCTTGTTTAGCAAATACTCTTGGGACGGCGAGATGGTGGGGTTAAGCACCCGGGGCGAGGGAGGCTGCTGACGGATGTGCTTGGCTGCTACCTGCGCTGCAGTTTCTCCTGAGAAGGGAGGCTGGCCCGTGAGGCTCTCGTAGATGACGCAACCAAGTGAGTACAGGTCGGACTGAGGGCCTATCGGCCGGCCCTGAGCCTGTTCAGGAGAGATGTAGTGAGCGGTGCCCATCACCATACCTGTAGGGCCTTGGCCGGTCAGACCGACAGCGGTAGCAATTCCAAAATCGGACAGTTTGGGCTCGCCCTGACTGGTAAACAGGATATTCTGTGGCTTTACGTCGCCGTGGACCAGTCCACGTCGGTGGATCTCCGCCAGAGCCTGGCAGCAGGAGATAGCGACCTGAAGAACCTTCCGTGGCGGCAAAGGTGCATATTCGGCGATGATCTGCTTAAGGTCAGGCTCGGGCAGATACTCCATTACGAGGAAGTGGACGTCCCCTTCTACTCCGGTGTCAAACACCTGAACAATATTGGGATGGGTCAATTTCGCCGCTGTCCGTGCTTCGCGACGAAAGCGTTCCAGGACCTCAGGGTCCGCGGCCCATTGGGGCTTGAGGATCTTCACTGCTACCGTCCGCTCCAGCCGCAGGTCCGTCGCGCGGTAGACGGTGGCCAAACCTCCGTCGCCGATGCGACTACTTATCTGGTATCGGTCAGCGAGTATCGTCCCTTCCATTGCCCTACCTCAAATTCGACTTAGCCAGACTGAGCACTGGGTGTGTCCAATTGCAGATCACTGACGAGTTATCAGCACTTTGAGAATCTGCCCGGCGATGGGACCGGCAACCGGGCGGCCGAGTATGTCATTTTCCACGACTACCGCAACTGCCGCCTGCGGACTCTCCACTGGCGCAAAGGCCAGCGCCCAGCTTAGGGGTTTGCCCTGAACATTCTGCGCCCAACCCGTCTCGGCAGCCACGCGGCAGCCGGCCACCCCCACACTGCTTGCATTACCTTCTTCGACAGATAATTGCATCATACCTGCTATCTGTTGAGCAGTTTCCGCGCTGATAGCTCTTCCCAGTTGGCGTTTATGGTGCTCGGTGACCGTCTCACCGCTCTGCCGGGTGATTCTGTCCACCATATAAGGCTGGACCACCTGGCCGCCGCTGGCAATGGTAGCTGCCAACCGCGCCATAGCTATTGGTGTTACCAGTGTTGCTCCCTGCCCAAGGGCTGCTTCTACCAGTTTGGTTTCGGCATTGTTGCCGACCAGATCAGGCAGCTTCCCCTGGGCCGCGGGCAGGGGCAGATCAGGTTTATCCAGCAGGTGGAACTTGCTGGAGTAATTGCGAAACTGTTCGGGTCCAATCAGTTGGGCTATCTTAGCAAAGGCTATGTTGCACGAGTTGGCCAGTGCCCGACTCAGTGTTAGTCTGCCGTGGCCGCCAGGCTTGCTACAGTTGACGGTTATTCCGGCGATTTGTTCGGTTCCGCGGCAATTGAATACTGTCTGTTCGGTAGCTGCTTGCGTGTCCAGAGCGACGGCCGCGACGAATGTCTCCAATATTGTACCCGGTGCATACAGGCCCTGCAAAGCCCGGTTCAGTTCGGGCGAGGCCGGGTGATTAGTGAACAGCTCGTAGCTCATCTGGCTTTCCATAACCTGGACGGGATCATAGCCGGGGGCACCGACCATCACTAATATCGCTCCATCCGTAGGGTCCAGGGCGACTACTGCGCCTCGCTTGCCTGCCATTAGCTCGGTGGCCCGCCGTTGTGCCTTGCTGTTGATGGTTAACACCACATCCAGGCCCTGCTCTGTGTGGCTGATAACCCCCCAGCGATTCTGGTAGGCGCCGATGCCCAACAGCGCTTCGCGCAGGCTTTTTTGCAGACCGCTATTCTCATTATAGCCGGTGAGATGGCAATAGACTGAGCCAGCCGGATAGAGGCGTTGCCAGCCCTCGTTGCCTTTTTCCGCTCCCAGGACCAGCTCCCCGTCGCGCGTGTAAATCGAGCCGGGCTTGATACTCCCAGTTCGTTGTCGGGCTTGCTGATTGTAGGGATTGGCGCGCAGGGCCGGTGCGCGCAGCACCTGCCAGTAACCAAAGAGCAGCGCCATCAGCAGAAAGCCCGCGACGGCCACCAGTGCAATGCGCCGGATATTCTGGGTCAGCTCGTTCATGTCACCGTGCTTTCTCAGGTTGCGGGACACAGTCCCGCGAGACCATCAGCAGCAGACCGATGGCCAGGAAGTTGATAATAATGGATGTGCCGCCGTAACTAAGGAAAGGGGTGGCCAGGCTGGTCAGGGGAATTAGGCGCAACAGTCCGCCCATAATGATCAACGTCTGCAGCGCGAAAACGGTGGCCAGCGCCACGGCCAGCAGACTGGCGAAGCGGTCGGTGGCTTGCCAGGCAAGGCTGTAGCCACGTACGGAAATCAGGGCGTAGATTATTACTACCCCCAGGGAGCCTATCAGCCCCAAATCCTGTCCTATTACTGCCAGGATTAAATCGGTTGCGGCTGCCGGCAGCTTCGCTACCGACAGGTAGCCCAAGCCTACTCCGAAAATCCCTCCTTCGCTCAGGCAGAACAGCGCCTGCAGGGGCTGGTAACCTATGCCGGTGGGGTCTGCCCAGGGATTGAGCCAACTGCTGACTCTAACGCTTGCAATAGGGAATAGCTGATATACAAGGGCCAAGCCCACGGCGAAGAGGACTACCGCCTCTATTGCATATGCTGGCTGGCCGGTTGCCAGGTAGAACATAATGACAAACAGACCAAAGAAAAGTATGGCGGTTCCCAGATCGCGTTGTCCCACAAAGATTGCCAGGCAAAAGATCACGATGAGCAGCAACGGTGCCAGCGCTCGCAGCGAGGGAGCCTGGATACTGCCGCGCCCTCTGCTATTGCGCCGCAGTATGTGGCGGTAGTCGGCCACATAGCCGGCCAGGAATATCGCCATCAGAATCTTGGCGACCTCCATTGACTGGAGGGTAACCAGAGGCGGAATAGATAGCCACAGGCGTGCACCGTTGATCTCCTTACCCCACAGCATCGTCGCCGCTAACAGAGCGATTGCGGAAAGCCCGGCTAGGTACTTGAATCGAGCCAGGGAGCGAATATCTTCCATTAGGAAATAGAGTGCGACCATCAGAAAGACTCCGATGACGGTGACGATGAGCTGGTGGGCGGCCAGGGAGGGGTCAATGCGCGTTAGGAAGACGATGCTCAATACGCATAGTAAGCCAGAGAGAGGCAGCAAGAGGCGATCGCGGTGCGCTGCACCCAGATCCATAAGCACAACTGCTATTAGCAGAACCCCGGCTGGTGTTACCCCGCGCATAGCCCAGTCCAGAGGCTGGCCAATAGCTGCGGTAACTACCGTCAGCCCGACCGCTCCGATCATGGCACAGGCGATCAGCAATATTATCTCTATGCGCCTACCCTGACTAATTGGGGATTGACTCCTTTTCGACGCCGAGTGTCTGCCGGCGACTTGTGTGCTTAGTGCTGATAGCGCAAGGTGGTGGTACCGATGGTGATTTCGTCGCCGTTGCTAAGGACGACGGCGCCTTGGATTTTCACACCATTGTGGATGGTCCCATTCGTAGAATGGCAATCGTGCAGCACAAAGCTATCGCCTTGTTGGATGATCAAGGCGTGCCTAGCCGATACATAGCGGTCCTGCAAGTTGACGTCGTTGTGCAAGTTGCGGCCGATGCTGGTGGACCTGTCCAGTGGGAAGCTGGTGCCTGCCAAAAGATTGGCCGCCGAGGTCTCCACCACAAGCAGGCGGGCGACTGGGCGTCGTTCGGTGGCTGGTTCCTTTGGTTGCGGCTCGGGTCCGGTCGGCTTTGCGGGCGTTCGTCCGGCATTACGCTTGATGGAGAATAAGCAGGCGAAAGACAACCGCGATAAACGCGTATAGCAGTGCGACAAACAGATACTTGCCGATTGTCAGTAGGAGGCCCAGTTCCACTGCTGGTCACCTGGTGGTCAACTCTGTCTACTTCAGGAGAGCTCTCGCTATTCTACGCTAAGATTATAGCAGAATGAGTAGGCGATGTCACGACACAACTGACGTGCAATGGTGCTGATTGTACCCAGTGAGTTGCGAAGCAGGTCTATTCCGGCGGCTACCTTCCGTGCGGGCGATAATTATGGTATAATGATGATGGCAGCGAGAGTGTTGCTGATGTTCACCCGCCTAACGACGCAGACTACTTCGGAGAACTCGGAGGGTGAAAGGGATGTCAAGAGGTCAGCGTGACGACCGATTGAGGCGCGATATAATTGGTATTGGCCTCGTCGCCCTTGGTGCTGTGCTGTTGGTCAGCCTCGTCTACGGCGCGCAAGGCCCAGTCATTGTGCTCGTGCTTGGGGTATTGCATATGCTGGAGCGCAGGGATCTCGGCGATATGTATACAGCTATGGGGCTGGGGCTGCTGTTCCTGATAGTAATGATCCTGTTCCAGTTGTCAATTCCCCTGACAGATTTCTTTGCACGGGAGGCCGTTCTATCCGGTGGTGGCTACGCTGGTGCGGCTCTGGGCTGGCTTTTGCTCAAGGTAGTGGGCTTGTGGGGTAGCTACATTGTACTTCTTGCTCTCGGGGTTATTGCTATATTGCTGGTAACGCGGGTGTCCGTGCAAGGCCTGGCCGGTCGCACGATTTCTATGCTAACTGACGGGGGTTCCCGCGCCCGGCGCATCCTCAGGCGAAATTTGCCCACTCGTCAGGCGGGCCTACGGGCTCGAGCCGAAAAGGCGGTGCGGCGCAACGGTTTGGCGCGGCGCCGCTCGCGTAGCCCCCGCGTGCAACTTGAAGATGATGAGATGCTCTCTGACGTGGCCACTGAAGGAGGAGAACGTGAGGGCGAGCGGCCACCACAAGAGTTGAATCTACAGTCAGCAACCGAGCCGACAACTGATGTGCCGCCCGCCAGCCAGCAGCAATCAGGAAGACCTCAATTGCAGTTGGTAAGCGAGCCAACTGGCTTCACACCACCGCCTCTGACACTGCTGAGTAAAGAGGGCATGGACCTGCAGACCAGTGAGATGCGTGCCGAGACCGCCGAGCGCATTATCAAGCTGGAGGACACCCTGGAAAGCTTCGGTATCCAGGCCACTGTGCGAGACTATGAGTGCGGGCCGGTGCTGACCCGCTACGAAGTCGAGCCAGAGAAGGGCATTCGGGTGAATAGGATCGCGCGACTGGCCGACGATCTGGCCATGAGTCTGGCGGCGGTGGATGTGCGGGTAGAGGCGCCCATTCCGGGCAGATCGGCCATCGGCATTGAGGTGCCCAACGAACACCGCTCGATAGTCAGCCTGCGCGGGCTGATGGAGCTAGATGTGTTCAAGAATCATAGGGGCACGCTCCCGATAGCGCTGGGCCGCGACATTGCTGGTGGGCCGGTGGTGACTGATCTGGTGCCAATGCCCCATCTGCTGGTCGCGGGCGCGACAGGAGC
>JALGTJ010000013.1 GCA_029821415.1 Candidatus Zipacnadia bacterium | reverse complement strand
CCACCTGACTTACGATGGAGTGCACACTTGCTTCGCCTCTTTACCCGGGATGGAAGAGCGGACAGTAGTACTTAGCGGCTTCTCGAAAGCTTACGCTATGACCGGCTGGCGCGTTGGCTACGCCTGTGGCCCGCCCGAGATTATTGAAGCAATGACTCGTATCCACAGTTACACAGCATTGTGCGCCTCAACGGTGGCGCAGATCGGGGCGCTCGCAGCGCTGCGCAATTGTGAGGCGGAGATGAAACAGATGATCGCCCAATATGACCAACGTCGGCGCCTCTTTGTGGCGGGTCTTAATAAGATAGGACTGCCCTGTGGGGAACCAAAAGGTGCTTTTTACACGTTTCCCTCTATTAGGCACACTGGTCTGACATCCGAGCAATTCGCCCGGGCACTGCTGTTTGAACAGGCGGTGGCAGCGGTTCCGGGCAGTGCCTTTGGCGAGAGCGGTGAGGGTTACCTGCGGTGTACCTATGCCACCGGGTTGGCGCAACTGAAAGAGGCACTTGCTCGTATAGAGTGTTTCCTGCAGAAGTTGGCAAGAGGAGAGGTTGTACCGCCGCCAGCGTCGGTGGCACATTGTTGAGGTGAAATATTGCCGCTATGATTCCGTTTCAATCTTTAGCAGTTGAGTCAGATAACTCCCAACCGGAATTGGCGACTTCCTGGACAGTGCTGGCGGCAGGTGCCGTGCTGTCGGCCGTATTGCTATTTGTCAGCTTTCCTCCTGCTGAGATGGCTACTGTAGCCTGGATAGCCTTGATTCCGCTGTTCTATGTGTTAGGACAGGTCCGCAGGCCCTGGAAGGGGGGCGCGCTCGGGCTCATCTACGGGGCAGTGTTTTTTGGGCTATTCTTCTATTATATTGGGCGGTACGGAGTGCTGCCCCTGGTGCTGCTGGCTCTGTTCCAAGGCCTTTTCTTCGCAGTGTTCGGCTGGCTGGCTGTCTATTTGCGGGGGGTGAGGTCTCTGCTGCTACGGGCGGCGGCCTTTGCCGCTGCCTGGGTTCTGGTTGAGTATGTCCGCAGTCATATAGGGAGGCTGTCTGTCAATTTTGGTGATATAGCCTACAGCCAATACGAGATATTATCGGTGCTGCAAATTGCCAGCGTTCTGGGTTCCGGTGCAGTTACGCTGGTCGTAGTCTTTGCCAACGCTCTGATTGCCACCGCACTTGTCCAGTATCATCTGGAAAGCTCCAAGACCAGGCGTTTGGCTCGTCCCAGGATAGCTAAACCGGTACTCATAGGGCTGACCTTGATACTGATGGTTATTCTCGGTGGGGCAGTGGTCATTCAAATCGGGTCGTTTACCACTCCCTCAGTTAGGAAGATCGCTGCCGGCAAGCCGCTCCGGACTATTGTGGTGCAGGGTAATGTAGTGATACAGAATCCCGCTACTCAGGCGGATGCCGAGCGATGCCGGCTGACCTATGTCGACAGGACGATCGCATCTGCTGCCCACAAGTTACCCGATCTGATTGTCTGGCCTGAGACTTCTCTGCCGGTAGCACTCAATGAGTCACCGCAGTACCTGAAGGAAGTCAAGGAGGTTGCCAAGGAGACAGGTGCCCATTTGCTGATGGGCGCATTAGAGGCAGCCGACGGGCAGATGTACAATGCCGCGTATCTTTTTTCTGGTGAGGGCAAACTTCTTGATATCTACCGCAAAGTTGACCTGGTCATGTTCGGTGAATACGTCCCGAATTTGGGGCCGCTCAGCCGGTTGGTCAGTCGCTATCCGATTCGCTCGCGAAACATAACGCCTGGTACCAAGCGCAATTTGCTCCACGTATATGAGGTTCCGGTGGGCAGTCTCATCTGCTGGGAGGCGGTCTTCCCTGAGCCTAACCGCCAGTTGTGTCGCAAGGGCGCCCAGCTTCTCGTGCATATTACCAGTGACTCGTGGGCGGCTTACAGTCCGGAATTACACCAACACGGGGCTATCGCCTCAGTGCGTGCGATTGAAAGCCGTCGTTATGTGGTGCGGGCTGCCACCATGGGGCCTTCGGCCATAATCAACCCCTATGGGCGACGCATCGCTGAGGTCAAGTCGGGTGAAGAGGGCCATACAATCGGCAAGGTCTATCCCCTGAGTGGCCTGTCAGTTTACCATCGTATTGGTGATCTGCCCTTACTCGGCATCTGTGTCATTCTGTGGGTGGCAGCGATGTTTGTGCGCCGACAACCGTAGCTGCAAGCCGTGAACAGTTGCTTACTTAGGGCAGAGGCTGTTGGCTCAGAAGATCATCATATGACTCAAGTCGTCTGACCGTTGCCTCGTCAAGCTCTGTAACCGGTAATCCGTCCTACCGTTACCCCGATATGAAGGTTCCCGCTGCTGTTACCTTGAATCCTATCTGGGCCTGTTGTTAGATGACTGTCCGAGGGCCTTTATGGCAACCAAGCTCAACCCAGCACGGGACTGGCATTTTCCGATTCTCATTGCTATCTGCGGGCTAATGGTGGTGGGGGGAGTCATTGTGGCCTGGCAGATGCCACGGCTGGGAGAGTATGATCCGGCTAATTATGTGGAGGTAGCGCGCAACATACTGGCTGGACAGGGCCTAACCAGTAATGTAGTGGGCAATTTCTACCGGCGCTACAAGTCTGTCCGGCATCTTGAGGATCGTCGTCCTTCGGCGTGGTCACTGGTGTTGGCTGGGAGCATGGCGTTGTTTGGCGAGAGTGAATTTGCGGCGAGCCTGCCTAACCTGCTGTTGGGTTTGTGGCTTGCTCCGGTTCTGGTATATCTGTTGGCTCAGCAGTTGCGACTTTCCGCTGCCGTTTCCCTGGCAGCCGCAATTGTATTTGTCACCTGGCCTTACTGGCTCAAAGAGTCGTTGGACGCAGGAGCCGATGTCCTGTTCACTAACCTATTGTTGCTGGCATTATTGGCAATCGTGCGCGCTGGTGAGCGCAAGGGGGCAATACTGTTAGCCGGAGCTGCGGTCGGTCTGGCCTATACCGTCAAGCCAGCTGGGCTGCTGCTGGTAGTTCCCCTGGTGGCCTACTACTGGTTGGATCAAGCCGGGTTGAGCGCCCGGCGGCGTCTTTTGTGTTTGGTGGGATTTGCTGGGGTAATCCTACTGTTTGCCTCGCCGATGCTAATACGCAACTGTCTGGTCTTCGGCAATCCTATGTATTCAACAAACATCTACACAGCAGGCCATATTAGGACAGATGCTTCTGGTCTGGCTCTGCTGCACGTTTACTGGGGCGAGCCGCTGCCATCAGTGAGTGGCTGGCTCAGTCAAGCAGGCCTGCGAGGGTTTGCTGCGGCGACTATTACGCAATTGGGCCAGGCCCTGGCACTACTGTTCGGAGGCATTGGCTTGTTCTTTGTGCTTCCCTGTATAATCGTGATTCTGGGCATAGGGCATCACCACCGGGTGAGAAATCTATGGGTTTTTGCCGGTCTATTCGTGCTGGAGCTGGTGCTGGTCTGGATCGTTCTGCCCCGCTATTTGCTAGTGGTGCTACCGGTGGTGACAATCAGCGCCGCCGCCGGAGGTATGACAATAGCCCGGCGGATTTGGGCAATCAGCAGATATGCTGAGGTCGCTGTGCTATCCGTCGTGCTGTTGGTAGCCTTTGTGGGCGTTGGTGGATACGGCTATTGGCGGTTAAGCCGACAGTCGGCCGACTCCTTGCGGCAAGCCCACATTGAAATGGCGAATTGGGCGAAGCAGCAACTGCCCGCCGATAGCGTGATTATGACACACTACCCGTATCTGGTGCGTTTCTACAGTGGCCGGCCAGTGGTGCAGATTCCTTTTGATGGTGCCGATGCCATTGAGCGCGTCTGGCAGCATTATGGCGTCGGCACGGTGGTGGTCCCGACAACCACTCCCCCCGTTCAATGGGCTTGTGAGCTGCCCCGCCGTCAGTTGCTGGATCTGGCCGCGGCGTGTGGCTGGGAGCCTGTGTACCGTAATAGTGGAGTTGTCGTATTTGGGCCACGTCGCTGAGGCCAGGGATCAGCCGCCAGTCTGTGGCTTCTCATACCAAAAGCTGACAGCGTGAGGATAGACCGCCGCTAAGAACTGCCGGAGACGCCGCTGGGCAGCTTTCAAGTCAGGGGTTGGTTCGGTGTTTAGGATGATAATAACCCCGCCGGCTCCGCGCGGGCCGGTGAGTACCTTCCAGCCCTGGTGAATCCAGTTACTGGTGGTGCCGCCAGGATGGCAGAAGGCAAAGGCGGCAAGTTGACGTTGGCCGCTCTTGACTGCCCGGAGTATCCGCGCGTGAATGGTGTCTGGGACTGGTAAGTCAGTAGGGGCGGGTACCTGGATGCGCTCGTCGGCGACAATCAGCCAGCCTTGAGCTGGCAAGCAGCTCACCGGCGAGTGGACGTCGCGCCAGTTTGCTCCGTAGATTAGGGTCACGCTTACTGCCCCATCCGGGCCGGTGTAGAGGCGTTCCAGCATCTGCTCGGCGCCCAGATAGCTGCGGATGAACTCGTCAACTTCACGGTTCTGGCCCTGGTAGTCACCGATCTTCATCGGCAGTGTGGCAAAGTCGGGTGCGAATGCTGCCGGCGCATCGCTCATAATCCGGACGGCTTCCACAGCTACGGATGTGGCCAGCAGTATGATCAGTGCTATCAGATATCTTCGCGTAGTTGCAGACATCCCAGTATTCTCCCTATCGCGAACAGGCCGCCCAGACCGAATAGAAAAACAACGATACCCGAAACACGGTGGAAAAAGCCCTCCGCGATAGCCGGCCCCAGGGTTGTGCCCAGAATCACCGTGACGAAGATGCGCGCGCCATTGGCCAGCAAAGCTACGGGAAAAGCGCACACGAACAACACCAGCTTCTTCCACCACGGTGCCGCCACCAGATAGGTAAACAGGGCAGCCAGCGCAGTCATAGCAATGGTTGATTTTAGTCCGCTGCAGGGAATGGCCACCTCGAAGGTGTAGATCGGTGTGCGAATGAGTGTGCCCTCGATCGTTACCAGCCCACCAATCATTGCAACGGCCTGGCCGGCCAGTTGAGCTGAGAACAATTGCAGAGGCTCGGCGACCTGCTCGACCAAGATGCGCCCCAGGGGCACCATAAATGATAGAAAGCCGATTGGGAAGATGAGCATCCGGCCCCACCCCCATCCTTCCAACCATACCACCAGCCCAAAAATTGTTCCCACCAGAGCAAATCCGGACGGGAAGTGAACATCGGCCAGACTGGCAGCGATATGTACCAGCAGTGATCCGACCATAATAACCAATCCCCAACCGAATCCTTTGCCGGGTAGCTGCTCCCCCCGCTTACGTAAACGCCAGATCAAATAACCGCTGATAATCGGGATCAGAAAGCCATGTCCGTAGTAAGTGCTTTCCCACCACCTCTGAACCATCCACAGGATGTAGTGCCCATAGGTTAGCAGCAGTGCTGCACCTACTGTGATTAGCTGGATGGGAGAAGGAGCCTGGCCTGCGGCCGGCGGGCTTGGCAACGGCCCGGTTTGGTCGGCTGGCAAACTGTCCATTGTTAGTCTGCTTTATCCCTGGATGAAGAGCTGCGTTTGCGCTTGATTTTGCTTGATGAACGGCGGCGCCAGCGACTCCAGAAGCCCTCGCGAACTAAGTACGCTACGGCACCGATCCCAGCTCCTATGATAAGTATCCCCAGCAGTGTCGCTGCTGGTGCAGCGTACTCGGCCAGATAAGTACCCAATCTCGCCACAGCTCGGCACACTGTTGACAGGGCCAGTGAGAAGCGCTGAGCAAACGAGTCCGACAATGATTCGCCGGGGTCTAAGCTACAACGAGCCAATGCAGCGACGAGGGCATTGAAGCCAATGGCTATCAGTACAGTAGATAGGGCACCCACCGCTGAGAATCGGGCTAACTGTTTCCAGTCTATCCGTTTGGACTTGGATTTGCGTCTTACTCGCCGGCTGGCTGACCAGTCAGCTCCACAGTACGGGCAGGTTTTCGCAGTTACGGGAATCTCTGCGCCACAATAGCAAGTTCGCGTCTGCTTGCGCCCACAGATCGGGCATATCCGCGTCCCGGGCGCCAGGTCGGCACCGCAGTAATAACATTTCTGCTGGCTCTCAGAATCTACGTTCAATCTTGGCTACTCCGTTGGCGGTAGTGTCGGTGCGCTGGGCAACTTGGACGTGCCCGAGGTGGTGGGGTTAGCCTGCGGGTGCTTGCGCAGCAGCACCCACGACCCGTCCCCTATGCGCCCGGCAACCACGAATCCTAAGTACGGTGGGATTTCTTGCCTCATTGCTTGCTGCCACAGTCGTGTCCACTGCTCGGTGCGTTCACTTGTTTGGTTGCGGGTGATTGCCGGAGTCAACAGCATCCATGGCAACTGGCCAACTCGCTGTTGGATCCGCTTCAGGTCAACATCAGTCTTGGGTATCCATACTGCGGTCATATCATTATGCCAGGCCAGCAGCCAGGGCTGATCGGTAATGATCGGCGAACCGCCCAGTTCTTTGGCCTGGTCAGCCCATGCTTGGCTCTGCTGTATGGGGGGCTTTTCCCCAGGGCGACGGCGAGTGGTTAGGGCAAGTAGCAGTGGGGTAGTATGCAGTAGCATCAGTACGGCAATTCCTATTGCCGTGCAACGCCGACGCAGTGGAGTGACATAATCTTGGACAAGCGGCAACAATATCCGAAAGAAAAAGGCAGCCGCGACTATGCTGGCAAGAGGAGCCACCGGATAGAGAAGTCGAGAGGCTGCTGCCACGAATAGTAATGAGACAGTGACTAACCCCAACACACCGTAAAGCAGGTATCTAAGTCTTTCAAAGTCTCTGGTACTTAGGGGTACCAAGATGGCGACAAGGAAGAATGCGGTGGTATAAACTCCAGCTATTCGCGCTGGCACACTGTAGAGATTAACCACGCCGGCCCGGAGCTTCTCGTAGATCTCCATGGGGTGGACCAGGACGTAAGTCACTGGATTGGGGAGTTTCTCTGGCAAGGAGCGATACAGTGTCATGCCGGGATTTGTCCGCGTGTTCATAACAATTTCGTACCAGCGCCAGGTGAAAAAGGGATTACCGCTGACGCGGTAATTTCGGTAACACCACGGTGATATCACTACAGCAAAGACTATAACAACTATTAATAGAGTACGAGTTCGGGTATGACGCTCGGTTGAATAGTATAGGTAGATTAGCACCGGGATGAGTACTACTCCCCAGATGTACTTGGTCAAGTAAATGAGACCGATTAGCAGCCCTATAGCGGTAGCCAGTGCCGGCCGTAGGTCAGGCTGCTGGGAGTACTTATACAGTACCATAAAAAGTATGAGTAGCCATAGCGACAGCAAGCAGACTTCGAGGCCGGAGATAGCATAGTGGAGCATCTTGATATTGGTGAAGTGCAGAGCCGTGGCCAGCCAGGCGGTTCGTTGGTCGAAGAACCACCCGGTCAACACAAACACCAATGGTACAGTTAACAGGAAAGGAATTCCGCTGGCCAGCGCCGCTGCTTGGTCATTAGTACCTCTGGCTCGCATGACCAGAGAAGTGAACCAGGGATGAAGTGGGGGATAGGTCAAGTCCGGGTGGCGATCTAAGCTGGCATTGATGGTCAGGCTAATTGGCTTGATAAAGTTGGTGGTAAAACCTTCGCCCTGGGCCAGGTTTCGGGCAACTTGGGCGTAGTCCATGGCGTTGGCGTCGGTAAGACCGTGGAACTGCCCCGCCATGAACATCAAATAAAGAAATATCAGAACCAGGGCTATGAGAATGTAGGTAACTATCTGAGGGCCTCGGTGCTGCCACCCTAGCTCTGGTCTCATTGTTGGTGCTCCTGGCCCCTAATCGTCATTGAGAATCGCAGCCGGCTATTGGAGCCGTTAGGGCTTTATTGAATTCGACATTGAGCCTTGAGCGCATGGGGCTTGCAACGCTATCCCGGCCTTTGTTCTGCTTGGGTACTGCCTCGGTGCATCGTAGGTCGGTTAGTCACTGGCGTGGTTCTATAAACAGCTTGATGGCCGTGCGCTCATTACCGTCTATAGTTACATCCACGAAGGCAGGGTAACAGATTAAGTCTATCCCCGAGGGAGCCAGAAAGCCACGGGCAATCGCCAGAGACTTAATGGCTTGGTTGAGGGCACCGGCACCAATAGTCTGGACTTGGCAGCACTTATCTTCTCTGATCGTCCCCGCTATGGCTCCAGCAACCTTATTCGGATCGGATTTGGACCCTACTCGGAGCAGGCTCACCGCTACTCCCCCTTTGTGATGTCATATGCCGATGTGATGTGAATTGTCGTAATAGTAGTGATGCTGTCTATGATTACTCTGCGGTTGGCGCGAATAGCGTTTCTGGCTTGGTTCCAGGCCCATGTTCCGTAGGGATCACGCTTGATAGTGCACTCCGTCACGGAATAATGCATTAATAAGTGATCTGTACTCGCTCTATACTTTTGGCGAGTCCGGTATGGAGACTACATTTTATCACTACACCCGATATTACGCAAGGCCCCGACTTAGGCACCTCAAAACGCTGGGGGCGGCCTGATATAAACTTCTCAATAATAATGTGCTTATCAATCCCGATGACTGTATCATCCGGCCCGGTCATTCCGCAGTCGGTGATATAGGCGGTACCACCGGGCAGTATCTTCTCATCGGCAGTCTGAACGTGAGTATGTGTGCCGATCACTGCGGTTACTCTCCCGTCCAGAAAATGGCCCATGGCTTGCTTCTCAGAGGTGGCTTCGGCATGAAAATCTACTACGATTAGGTCGCTGGATTGGCTAATGTGCTGAACCTCTGACTCTGCACAGCGAAACGGACAATCTACGGGCTCCATAAAAACGCGGCCCAGCAAATTGATGACGCCTACCTTTATCCCTTTGCTCACCGGGTAGATCGCGGAGCCCTGGCCAGGGGCGCCCGGCGGGTAGTTGGCGGGCCGCAGGACGCGCTCTTCGCTAGCCAGTAGCTGCTCTGCATCTTTTTGTGTCCAGATATGGTTACCCGAAGTCAGGCAGTCAGCTCCAGCTTCCAGTAGCTGTGCTGCTGTGTCTGGGGTTAACCCGAATCCCCCGGCTGCGTTCTCCGCATTGATGATGGTAAAGGCGATGTCATATTGGTTAGTTATGGTAGCCAGATTCTCAGCTATCGCGTTACGACCAATTCGGCCGACCACATCACCGACAAATAATATGTTCAAACTGTCTTCTCCTAACTAGTGTCGGTCCACACCTTCTCGTGTGCAGCTTTACGTGGCATATTCAACTGCGCGAGTCTCGCGGATGACCGTTACCCGGATCTGTCCGGGATAGTCCATATTCTGTTTGATTTGTCTGGCCACATCGCGAGCCAATTCCTGACTGGAGGCGTCATCTATCTCGTTGGGTTTGACCAATACACGGATCTCTCGGCCGGCATGGATGGCGTAAACCTTTTCGACGCCGGGAAAGTCCATGGCTAGGGACTCAAGGCTCTCCAGTCGCTTGATGTAACTTTCCAGAGTTTCACGACGGGCACCGGGGCGGGCGGCGGAGATGGCGTCGGCAGCCTGCACCAGGACTGCCTCTATTGATTGCGGTTCAATCTCTCCGTGATGGGCGCCGATCGGATTGAGAACTTCTTCACGTTCACCGTGGGTACGGGCAATCTCCATGCTGATTTGGGCGTGAGTGCCTTCGCGCTCGAAGTCGACAGCCTTGCCAATGTCGTGGAGCAGTCCAGCTCGTCGGGCTATGGCCACGCGCGCGCCTATTTCGCTGGCCATGGCTCCTGCCAGATGGGAGACTTCAATAGAATGTTGCAAGACGTTCTGGCCGAAACTGGTGCGGAACTGCAGTTTACCCAGCAGCCGGATGATCTCAGGATGGGGGCTGGTCACACCGGTTTCCAGAATGGCATTCTGGCCCGCTTCCCGGATGCGCTCGTTAACCGTTTGCCGAGCTTTGTCTACCATCTCTTCGACGCGGCCGGGATGAATCCGTCCGTCTTGAATTAGATTCTCCAGAGCAATTCGGGCTACCTCACGGCGCACCGGATCAAAGCTGCTGAGCACAACTGCTTCGGGTGTGTCATCCACGATTAGGTCTACACCGGTTAGCTGCTCAAACGTCCGGATATTACGGCCCTCGCGCCCGATAATGCGGCCTTTCATGTCGTCGTTGGGCAGTGCACAGCGTTGGATAGCCTGAGTAATGATATTCTGTGCGATACGCTCGGCCTGCTCTTCAGCTTGTTGCTGGCTATGCTGGATAAACTGGAGCCGCTCCTGGCGGAGTTCCTCTTGCAGCCTTTGCAGCAGTTGGTCGCGAGCTTCTGCCCGGCTAAGTCCTGAGATTCTCTCCAACTGTTCAGTCTGTTTGGTGATCATTGCCTCGACAGCCGCTTCCTGCTGGCTTATCTTTGCCTGACGAGTTGCTATTTCCTTGCTAAGCTGTTCCAGTTCGGCTTGTCGCTTGTCGATAATATCCTCGCGCTGCTCCAGCCTCCGTTTGCTTTTCTCCAACTCATTGTGCTGGGCTTCCAGCTCCCGTTCGATCTTCTGGCGGGCCTCGAGAATCTGCTCTTTTGCTGCTACCTGCGCGGCCCGCCGTTCGGTATCTAACTGGTTTTGGGCTTCGGCGACCTTGCGCTCGGCCTCTTCTTGTACTTGGCGCAGTTTGGTGCGCAAAGCACGGTTGCGAATCAACAGGAGCGTGAACATCACCAGGGCTATGAAAGCTACTAACAACGTCGTTAGTATGTTCATATTTAAAAGGGTCTCCATAGACATATGGAGCACCTCCAATCGTGGTAGTTGGCTGTTTCGAATGTGATTGGTGCGTTAGTATGCATCAAGTACTTGTATCGACAATAGCCTTGTGCTGGTTGTCATGGAGCACTTGGATCATCGTCTGGCTGGATTTCTTGCAAAATGTCGCGGATTAGGTGAGGCGAGAACCCGCGGCGCTGCAGATAGCTGTACAGCCGGCGGCGGAGGACTGTTGGTTCAAGGTTAGCCAACTTTTTCATATGCTTTGCCGCTGCCTGCTGAGCGCGACTACGCTCGTCATAATCTGCCAACTCCTCGCTGATGACGGTCTCAGCTATCTGACGATCTACGCCGGCATGCCTGAGCCTATCGGCTATTGCCCGCTTGCTCAAGTCATTGCGATGTGTCAAGCTGCCCACCATCCATTTGGCAAATTGGCGGAGCTATAACTCGCTGGATAGAGTCCGCAGGCAGGTTCTTGCGGCGCAGTCGTCTGACTAGTTCCTGGCGCGTCCGCGCCCGGTAGTTCAGCAAGTTTAAGGCCGCCTGCCGCGTCTGGCTGTCTTGCTGGGCTGTAGCTATCTGTTCCAGCCGCTGTGGCGTTATTGCTTGATTGCGTCGCAGGTCGAGCTTCGCAATCACCTCCTCATTGACTTCAGTGACCAATTCGCCGTCGACGAAAATATGGTATCGCCGCGACTTGCTTGACTTCGGTTTAATGTCGGTAATTCGGGACATTTTGGCTACTAGCCACGCACCGCGCTATTCCTCGTCTGCGGATTCTACTTCTGGCTCTGGCGCAGTAGGGGTCGCGAGCAGGTGGTGAGCATTTCTTATCTTTGTTTCCAGTTCATCACGTAAATCCTTATGCTCCTTGAGAAATTCCACCGCCTTGTTGCGTCCCTGACCGATACTTTCATCCCCATAGGTGAACCAGCTTCCCGATTTCTCGAGCAGCTTCAGTTCCAGAGCCTCGTCGAGAATGCAGCCCTCCTGCGAGATGCCTTGGCCGTAGATAATGTCGAATTCACAGCGTCGGAAGGGCGGAGCCACCTTGTTCTTCACAATCCGGGCATCTACGCGTCGCCCGATCGACTCGTTGCCTTCTTTGATGCTCTGGCGCGGGCTTAGCTGCAGGCGCACTGACGACCAGAATTTCAGTGCTCGTCCACCCGGCGTGGTCTCCGGGCTGCCAAACATTACCCCGATCTTCTCGCGAATCTGATTGACGAAGATGATAAGAGTCTTGCTCTGAGCAACCGAACCGGCGATCTTACGTAGTGCCTGACTCATCAGCCGGGCCTGCAGTCCCACGTGGGAGTCGCCCATCTCGCCTTCCAGTTCGGCGCGTGGCACCAGGGCAGCCACCGAATCAACCACTACCACGGATAGCGCACCACTGCGCACCAGAGTATCGCATATTTCCGCATATTCGCGGGAAAAGGCGTGCTCGGCATCAATGAACGCTGCCGTCCCCCCGCGTTTTTGGGCTTCAGCTATGACGTGCAGGCCTATTGTCGTCTTGCCCGAGCCCTCAGCGCCATACAGCTCCACGATGCGGCCACGGGGTAGTCCTCCCACCCCCAGAGCGATATCCAGCGACAGACAGCCAGTAGGAATGACCTCGACGCCTATGGGAGTTGGTTCATCACCCAAGCGCATCACTGCCCCTTCGCCGAACTGTTTGCGGATCTGGCTGACCGCCATATTGAGCGCCTTGCTCTTTTCGTTGTTCTCGTCTGCCACGGTCATTGCACCCCTTCCGAACACTGATTTTCCTGCGCATGATCTACCCGCATCTGGCCGAGTATACAGTCGCCGAACTTGGCCAGAGTTGCGGCAAGTTTGTCGAAGTTGTAGCCCGTACGTACCCTTCCCAGCGTCAGGTGCGGCACAAAGGCTCGCTTCTCGCGTTTCGCCAGTTTTGCGTCAGCCAGAGCCTGATCCAGTTCAGTGCCCAGGGCAGTAAGTTGCTCGGCCCCGGTATGATGCGAGGGCGGTGGATATTGGGGAACGCTCCAACTCCCGCCACGGTAAGCTGATGGGCCGAATGCAACTGTGCTACCTCCCGTGCGACCTCAGCCAGTTGTGGTACGTGTTCCTCCGGGGTATCCCCCAGGAACTTCAGTGTAAAATGCATCCGGTCTGGTCCCACCCAGCCTATTTTCACATTCGGGCAGTCACACTGGCTTTGGATCTGTTGGGCCTGCCGTTTGATCTCTTCGGGCGTAGGCACCGCGAAGAAAAGCCGCAGGTCTTCAGACAATGCCAAGCACCCTCTTTCTGAGCAGGTTCAGCGCCATCTGCGAGGTGCGCTGCTTGAACTGGCTGCGCGTGCCGGGCCAGTCATATTGCTGGCAGAGCGTCCCTTGTTCATCAGCCACGGCAATGTAGACGCGGCCGACTGGCTTCTCGGGCGTGCCGCCATCGGGGCCAGCAATGCCCGTAACGGCTAGTGCGTAATCAGCGCCGCTGCTCTCGCGGGCACCTTCGGCCATCGCCCGGGCGCATTCTTCGCTGACCGCACCGTGCTGCTGTAAGATCTGGGCAGGCACACCCAAAAGTTGCTGCTTCAATTCGTTACTATAGGTCACATATCCGCCTCGGAAGTATCGGCTACTGCCGGGTACATCGGTGATACGGCTGGCAATCAACCCGCCAGTGCAGCTTTCGGCGACGGCCATGGTAGCACCAGCGGCCACCAGCACCCGGCCGACTGCCACCTCCATCGTCTCGTCGTCTGTGCCGTAGACGTGCTCGCCCAGTCGCTGGCGGATGGAATTCTCAAGCTTCCCCAACTTCGCATTTGCCTCCTGTTGGGACGCTGCCTTGGTGTGCATACGGATGCGCACCTCCCCAGGAGAGGCATACAGAGCCAGAGCCGGATCGCTTTGATTGGTGAGGATGTCCTCCAGTTGCTGAGCCAGGTCGGATTCGCCAATGTCAGCGACGCGCAGTGTGCGAGTGAACAGGGAGCTTTGTTGTTGCTGGGCGAGTCTTTCGCGCAGGTAGGGCATGACGTGGTCGGTCATCATCTGGCGCATCTCAGGCGGTGGGCCAGGCACTGCAATCAGTGCGCAACCCTCGTGCTCTACCAGCAGGCCGGGGGCGGTGCCCACTGAGTTACTCAGAAGCTGGCCGCCACGAGGCACCTGGCACTGGCTGAGGTTATTGCTGCTAACCTTTCGGTGACGCTTGGCGAAGAAATCGCGCAACTGCTGCTCGGCTGCTGGCACGGTCTGCAGGACGCGATTGGTGACCTGGGCAATTGCCTGCCGCGTCAGGTCGTCGGGGGTGGGTCCCAAGCCGCCACAGGTGATGACGACATCACTGCGCCGCATAGCCGCGCCCAACACCTGGACCATACGACTAAGCTCGTCATCAACTGTATGGCGCAGGTGAACGTCAATCCCGATAGAGGTTAGTTGGCGGGATATGTAGGTAGCGTTAGTATCGTCAATTTCGCCAAACAGCAACTCGGTTCCGATAGAGACGATTTCGGCTTTCAAGCAGTGTCCCGGTCCTCAGTTGAAGCCCGCTGCTCACCTGCTGCATCAGAACCTGTACGAAATGACGGCCATCACTCCACTAACCAACTTCCTTGAGATCGCCTGCGCTTTTTGTTATTCCGCCCTTAGGCTGCGCTGAGTTGGCTGGTTGGGACGAGAAGAGCGCCAGCGCGGTGGAATCTCGTTGATATGCGGCAGCTTCCGCCTCTTTCTGCACACAGCGATATATTATGTGGATAGTGAACCGCATTCGCAAGGTGGTTCCCCTCAGGATGCGATAGTGCCTAGGCCTGGCTGAATGAAGTATAGTCAGCAGCCATGTGCACTACTAAGACATCAGGCCATACCTTGTTTACGTAGCGAGCTTCAAAGAATTGTTGAGACGTCTGGTTGCTCTGTCCTACTCTGTACCAATACAATTAATCTTAATTATACTCCACGCTCCAACAAGTGTCAACATAACCTCTGGCTCAGATGCGACGCAGGCGACTTGGTTTCCCGGATTGCTGACCGTTGCCAAACCGCTGGTCGTCTGCTATAATCGCCTCCGTGCCTTGTTGCTCGTCTAACACCAATCAGTGCCGCTCACGCCCAGGTTCCGTGGAGATTGCCGTAGAGGTGCTGCCCGAGGCTGCTGACTTGCCCTTACCTGACTATCAGACAGGGCAGTCGGCAGGAATGGACTTGCTTGCGGCAATTCCCGAAGCGGAAGGGCGCCAGATTACAGTGCAGCCGGGCCAGCGAGTGCTGATAAGCACTGGCCTGCGTATTGCGCTGCCGCCCGGCGTTGAAGCCCAGGTTCGACCGCGTAGTGGCCTGGCCGTCAAGCACGGATTGACGGTAGTTAATGCCCCTGGCACTATTGACGCCGACTACCGAGGAACTGTCAAGGTTGGCCTGATAAATCTGGGCAAAGAACCGTTCGTCATCAGCCACGGTCAGCGCATAGCCCAGATGATCATTGCCCCGATCATCCGTGGGAAATGGAAAGTAGTGGCGCAGCTTCCCGAAACTGCCCGCGGCACCGGCGGTTTCGGCTCTACCGGTGAGTAG
>JALGTJ010000285.1 GCA_029821415.1 Candidatus Zipacnadia bacterium | reverse complement strand
TACAGAGCGTTTCCAGCCAGTGGGCGAGCAGGAAGACTACTTCCTGATCGTGAGCAGCCTTAATCCGTATAAGCGAGTAGACCTGGCAATTGAGTCCTTTAATCAGTTGAGGCTGCCGCTGGTGATAATTGGGCAAGGGCCTGAATATGAACGGCTCAAACAGCTAGCCGGGCCGACCGTGAGACTACTCGGCTGGCGCGATGACGAGGAGGTCAGCTACCGGATGGCCCGCTGTCGGGCGTTCGTTATGCCCCAGGAAGAGGACTTTGGCATCGCCCCGCGCACTTGATAGCATTATTGACGGCGAGACCGGACTGCTGTTTGCTCCGCAAACGCCGGAGGCGCTCTGCGCAGCCGTGCGTCGCTTTGAGCGGATGGATTTTGCTCCCCAGGCTTGCCGGAGTAATGCTCTGCGTTTCAGCGTGCAAGGCTTCAAGAGGAAATTTGCAGACTTTGTAGAAGGAATTTATGCGCGACACAGATAATACTATTTGTTGTGGTGACAGGTCCAGCACGAAGTGACCGCTAGGCCAAAAGCCGTAACCACGGGATACCGATGCCCCTAAGGCAGTCCCACAACCAAAGGAGAGACAACTCGTGAGCAATGCATTGAACTTAATCGAACCTCAAGTCGTCCCTCCGCTGCATCCGGAATTTCGCCCGGCAGTGCTAGCCAACCGGGCCTTTGTCGAGGCTACAAAAGCCTCAGGAGAAGCGGTTCCGCTGGTAATTGGCCTGGAGCGAGAAGGGGGACTGCGTTCGGTTTACAAAACTCAGGTCTATGCACCGGACAGCGAGATGGCTGCGGCCAATCTGGTCTATGCAGAGCGTCTGGTAAAGACGCTGCTGTGGATTCGCGGCGGCTGGAAGATTATCGTTGGTGGTCCCGAAGAGATTGGTCGCCACATTCAGCAGGCCTACTCGGAAGGAGGCGCGCGCAGCTTCGACGCCGAGCTTATGGGCGGCGTCTACGAGGAACCTTTTACTGTGGAGATTACCGATGCCGACGCTGTGGGGGAGCCACGCGAGCAATCGGTGCGGATTGGCCGTCATCTGGAGGGCTGTCGGATTGGCCTGGATCTGGGGGCCAGTGACCGCAAAGTGGCCGCGGTCATCGACGGAGAGGACGTCTACAGTGAAGAGGTGCCCTGGGATCCCAAGAATCAGTCCGACCCGCAATACCATTATGATGGAATAAAAGATGCCTTTGACACTGCCGCCGCCCATATGCCTCGGGTTGATGCCATCGGCGTCAGCGCGGCCGGCATCTACATTAACAACCGGGCGATGGTTGCCTCGTTGTTCCGGGGCATTCCCGAGGACCTGTTCGAGAGTAGGATTAAAGATATCTTCCTGAATATCCGCGACGAGGACTGGCCCGGCGTTCCTATTGCTGTGGCCAACGACGGCGATGTCACCGCCTTGGCCGGGGCAATGTCGCTGGAGGACAACTCGGTGCTGGGAGTTGCTATGGGCTCCAGCGAGGCGGGCGGATATGTTGATGCCGCAGGCAACGTCACCGGCTGGCTCAACGAGCTGGCCTTTGTGCCGGTTGATCTGAATCCCGCCGCCCCCGTTGACGAATGGTCGGGTGACTACGGCTGCGGGGTACAATACTTCTCGCAGCAGGCGGTGGTCAGATTGGCGCCCGCCGCGGGCATAACCCTGGATGAGAGTAAAGCAGCACCCGAACAACTGGCAGATATCCAGGAGATGTTTGCGGCCGGCGATGAACGCCCCCAGGCCATTTACGAGACCATCGGATGCTACCTGGGCTACGCAGTTGCCCACTACGCAGATTTCTATGACATCCATCACCTGTTAATTCTGGGCCGTGTCACCTCCGGCAGAGGCGGCCAAGTGATACTGAAGAAGGCCCAAGAGGTACTGGAAGTAGAATTCCCGGAGCTGGCAGAGCAGATAAGCATGAATCTGCCCGACGAGTCGGAACGTCGAGTAGGCCAGGCCATTGCCGCCGCTAGTTTGGCTAATCTATTACTAACAGGAGTTGATCAATATGCTACAGCTTAACAATCCCGGCGCGGAACTGTTCATCCCTGACGGGGCTAGTGAGGATGAAGCGCTCCAGCGCACCACGCAAATGGCCATCGGAGCGCACCCTGATGATCTGGAGATAATGGCCTATCACGCCATTATTGCATGCTTCGGCAAGGCCGACGAATGGTTCACCGGAATCACGGTAACCGACGGGGCCGGCAGCCCCCGGGATGACGTGTATGCCGACTACACTGACGAGGAGATGCGTCTAGTCAGAAAGACCGAACAGAAGAAGGCAGCAATGATCGGCGAATATAGCCTGGTGGCGCTGCTGGATTACCCCAGTTCGGCGGTGAAGGATCCCTTGAACGAAGAGGTTGTTGCG
>JALGTJ010000284.1 GCA_029821415.1 Candidatus Zipacnadia bacterium | reverse complement strand
GTGCAGGCCGATGCTGGGCTCATCCAGGACATAGAGACAATCAGTCAAGCCGCTGCCCACCTGGCCGGCCAGGCGAATGCGCTGAGCTTCCCCGCTGGATAGGGTTGGCGCGGTGCGATCCAGCGTCAGGTAGTGCAGACCCACCTCCTGTAGAAACGACAGCCGCTCCGTGATCTCCTTAAGCGCATCTTCAGCTATGAGTGCGTCGTTTTCGCTGAGAGTTAGCTCCGCAAAGAACTTGCTGGCCTGCTCCACGGTGAGAGCTGTAATATCGGCGATTGACTTTCCCCCGACGGTTACCGCCAGGCTCTCGGGGCGCAGCCGCTGACCATGGCAGTCGGGGCAGGGTTGCTGGCGGATAACTTCCTCAAAGCGCTGACGCAGTTGACGGGATCTGGCCTGCTTGTATCGGCGCATTAGCCTGGGGATTATCCCTTCCCACACATCAGCATGACGCCATTCCCAGCCGTGGCGGGGATGGCGGTAATGAAACTCAATCAGCTTCTCACCAGAACCGTACAGCAAGGCGCGGCGCTGCTCATCAGTTAGCTCCTTCCAGGGTGTGTCCAGGGCGAATCCATAGTGGTCCGCGACGCCCTGATACCAATGCCGGCGCCGGGCGTTGCGCAGCGACCCAAGCAACGGTAGCCTCGCCAAGGCCCTCGCACGTTGGGCACATACCATGGGGGCTGTTGAACGAAAATGAGGTGTGGGTCGGCTCAGGTATGCTGATTTGACAGTAATGACAGAAGAAATTGCGGCTGAACAGGATATCCTCACCGTCTTCAGGCGCTACGATGAGACTACCCTCACCCAGATCAAAGGCAATATCAGTGGCCTCGCCTATGCGGCTGGGGGAGTGTGCGCCAGCCGCCAGCCGATCAACTACTACCTCAACATTATGGCGGCGATAGCGATCCAGTTCCGGAGGTTCGGTCAGGTGGATGAAGCGGCCATCCACGCGGGCATGCGCGTAGCCTTGTTGGCGTAAGTCGGCGAAGAGTTCCTTGAACTGGCCCTTGCGTCCGCGCTCCAAAGGTGCCAGAATTTGCACGGGGCTCTCGCGGGCCAGGCTAAGGATGCGTTGTATCACGCTCTCTCGAGTCTGGGCCCCTACTTCGCGGCCACACTTAGGGCAGTGCGGCGTGCCGATGGCGGCGAACAGTACACGTAGGTGATCGTATATCTCGGTGATAGTTGCTACTATTGACCGGGGATTGTGGCTCTGTTTGGGCTGATCAATGGCTACAGCCGGGGCCAGTCCCTCAATACTATCCACCTGCATCAAGGTCAATATTACGTAGATTGTGTTGGGCGGCGCCGCGAATGCGGATAGTATCATCAGCCACGGGTAGTCGGCCTCTGCGTAGGGATCGAAAGTGCTTCGGAGAAAAGTGGGATCGGATTGCTCCCGGCCATCTACCAGCTTATCCTGTCCTGAGAGAGACTCCTAATATGCTAACAGACTACGGAGGGGCTGTCAACAGACTTGGCTACAATTCCTCGACTGTTACTTCGCCCATCTCCCTCCGCTCCGTGAGGAAGTCATTTACCGCCTCGCGCTGGGGCAGACTGGGCTGAGCTCCGGGGATAGTAGTAGCCAGGGCGCCAGCGGCGTTGGCAAAGACTGCTGCTTCGGTTGCTGGCATGCCCTCGGCTAACGCCGTTGCCAGCGCGCCGGCAAAGCTGTCACCGGCGGCGGTTGTGTCTATCGGCTCTACCGGGAAGCCGCCTACTCGGTAGGTCCCTTGAGCGCTATCTACAAGGCAACCGGCTGGTCCCAGTGTGATCACCACTACTGTGATGCCCTCGCTGCGGATAACCTCTGCGGCTTCCATTGCAGACGCTATGTCGGTTATCTGTACTCCTGAAATTTCGCTGGCTTCGCTCTGATTAGGTACCAGAGCGTAGGCTCGGCGCCAGAGGTTGGGCAAGGGCTGGCCCAGGGGACTGGGATTGAGCTGGACGAGCACATCGCGGTCGACAGCAATCTGGATAGCCCGATTCACCACCTCCGCGGGCACGCCCAGTTGTACCAATAGTAGATCGCTGCGCTCTATCTGAGGGGCAGCGGCCTCCAATTGCTCGATGGTACAGCGATTGTTGGCACCCAACGCGGAGACGATGGCATTCTCACCGTCGGGAAGCACTGTTATGAAGGCAGCCCCGGTATTCGCCTCCTCATCCTGGAGGATGAAGTTGGTATTAATATCCTCGCGCCGCAGGTTCTCCAGCAGGGCTGGTCCGAAGGCGTCGTTGCCCACCCGGCCGATGAGCGTGACCTGGGCGCCGAGTCGGGCCGCGGCCACGGCTTGATTGGCACCTTTGCCCCCGGGCACCATCTTGAAATCGCCCTGGGAGCATACCGTCTCGCCGGGTCTGGGTAGCCGGTCCGCCTGGACTACAAAATCAATATTTATGTTCCCCAGAACCGTGAGTCGTACACTCATAGCGCAGTCAGTTGCCTCTCTGCGAAGTGCAATACTCTATCTGGTCAGCTCTCAGCATGCGGCATTCTCGGAGTTCGGCAACAAAGCGCCAAGCCGCTGTGGCGGGCACTCAGCTTTGCTCAGCCTATGTGCTGCTGCATCCACTCCAGGCACTTGCGATAGCCGACGCCCCCAGCGACCTCGGGACCTTCGTACTCAGCACACCACACTCCGTCATAGCCGGCATCCTTGAGCAGTTCAACAACATAATCAAGGTGAATTTCTCCGTCGCCCAACGCTGCTCCCTGGTAGTTTTCGCGGCTTCCGGTACCATCCTTCATGTGGGTATGGAAGACGTAGGGAGCCAACTGCTGGTAGAATTCGTCACACTCTGGTACGCTCCAGCCATACCAGCGCACGTTCATAGTGTCCAGATTGCTACCGACCAGCGGCGAGTTGACCGACTTGAGGACTTCCAGGCCTCGGCCCATCTCTCCTCGGGGACTTCCGGCTTGGGCGCCCCGCCCTCGGTACGCAGGACATCGGTGCCCGCAATCTGGGCCAGCTCGCAGACAAGCTTCAATCGCTTCATCTGTTGGGCGACTTCGTCAGCCTCCAACACAACGAAGTCATTGTGAGCTGCCACTGCCGAAGTCTTCAGGCCGCGCTGCTCCAGCATGCCTCGGACCTTTTCCGCCTCAGCGTGCGGGTTCTGTGATCCTTCCGACCCCAGATCCTCGCAGGTAAGCTCAACATATTGAAAGCCTGTGGCCGCTGCCCAGTCCAAGAATTCAGCAAGTGTCTCCCCTGGAGTATTGTAGCCTGGAGTATTGTAGTGGATTACCCCAAATTTCATTACTCTGCTCCTTTCCGCCTATTGTTGGTTGCAACGCGGTCTGTATTAGATGCCGATGCAGCCCAGAACTGCCCCGTTGGGGGCTAATCAAAGTGCTCTGCAGTCCCAGTCTCTTCCAAGCGCGTGTGTCGGCGCATTAGCGCCCGGTTGTATGCAGAAATGATGTTCTTACGGGTAAGCAGGCCGAGCAGTCGCGTGTGGTCTTCGCGGGAGACTACGGGAAGTCGCCCCACATCGCGTAAACCCAGCTTGCGCAGACCATCATTGAGGGTTTCATCCGGGAAGGCGATAACCAGATCGTGGGTAGCGATTTCATCAACG
>JALGTJ010000283.1 GCA_029821415.1 Candidatus Zipacnadia bacterium | reverse complement strand
TGCGCGCGATGCGGCCCGTCGTACATACAATTGGGAGAATGCGGGCCAGAAACTTGTCAGCGTTTATGCCTCGCTGAGTCGGTTACAGCCAGGGCAGGAGATAGTTGAGCGTGCATAAGGTAGCCAACATAATAGGAGCACGCCCCAGTTTCACGAAGGTTGCGCCGATGGCATGACCAGGGTGCTTGCTGAGCATCTCAACGCGCCGCAGCCTGTGTCCAAACCAGTACCAGCCCGACGTCAATCCTTCCATTTGAGGGGACCGCTATGAAGCATGAGAGAGCATCAGCCGCAGCGTACGACCAGGAATGGTCGAGGGGGGCCGCGACTGCACGTGAAAGGCCCGCGGGTGGTCCCCTCACGCTCCTGAGCACTGGCCCAGAGCGCTACAAACTCTCGGACACCAGGGTCGCTGTGATCGGGCTGGGGCAGGTGGGGCTGCCAACGGCGCTGCTCCTCTGCAATGCAGGATTCTCTGTTCTCGGCGTGGACATAGACGCAGAGAAAGTTGAGCGGATTGGACAAGGGCAGATGCCAGTATTGGAGGAGGGGCTGCTCCGCATTGCCGGAGAACCTTCCGTAAGCAGCAACCTCCGGACCGCTATGATACCATCAAGCGCAGATATCTTCGTTGTCGCAGTTGGGACACCGGTTGAGCCGCAAACCAATGCACCCGATCTGAGCCTCCTTTGGGATGCTCTGGACTCCTTGACGCCGCACCTGCGTGCGGGCAATCTGGTGATCGTGGAGTCTACAGTGCCGCCAGGTACATGCCGACGGCAAATTATGCCAAGGATATCGGCGCAGAGGCCTGATCTCAAGTTTGGTGATAGTCTATTTCTCGCGCACTGTCCGGAGCGGGTGTGGCCTAGTAACACCATTGACGAAATGGTGAACAACCCGCGCATCATCGGTGCGACTTGCTCCGAATCCGGGCGCTTGGCCAAGCAGTTCTATGCTCAATTCGTCAAAGGCGAACTGCGTGTAACCGACGATCTGACTGCCGAGCTATGCAAAGTGGTTGAGAACAGTTTTAGAGACGTAAATATAGCCTTTGCCAATGAAATCGCATCTGTTGCAGAGGAATTGGGTGTAGACAGCGGTGAACTAATAGAACTTGCCAATATGCATCCGCGAGTCAACATCCTGAGGCCTGGCATAGGTGTGGGGGGACACTGTATTCCCGTTGATCCGTGGTTCATTGTGGATGCCTGTTCCCAGCCATGCCGGATGATCAGAGCTGCCCGAGAAGTGAACGACAGCAAGCCGCAGCAAGTAGCTGAAAAAGTAGCAAGTCAGCTTCGCCAGTTCGGTGGAAACAGAATCGCGGTCGTAGGTCTTGCTTATAAGCCCAATGTGGCTGACATGCGTGGCAGCCCAGCCCTCCGAATCGTTGAGCTATTGCGCGAAATGGGGTACGAGGTCATCGCGAAGGATCCGCTTGTCCCCGGGTATGATGGATATACTTCTCTGGAACACCTGACGCGGGGCGCTGATTGTTTACTCGTGCTGGTTCCGCACGACTGTGTAGTTCAGGAACTGAACACCCATAGAGCAGACATTCTGCGTGGGATGCGCCATGCAATGATCCTGGAGTTCTGACCCAATGCTGGGTCAGACAGGAGCAAGCCCGTTTCATCAATTGCGCCGAGGTCAAGAGCCATGGCACCCCCCGCGGGTGCCCCCTGGTTGGCGCGCTGTCTCCTGTTGTAATACCTCCTCGACCATAACACCAGTCCAGGCGATTGCGGAACAGGCTCAGCAAGCTGCCAGCGGGCAGGTCATCTTCCAAGCTCAGTCTCAGAAAACAGGATCCAGGCGATTGCGGAACAGGCTCAGCAAGCTGCCAGCGGGCAGGTCATCTTCCAAGCTCAGTCTCAGAAAACAGGACCAGACCAGGTAGGTATAGCCGGGGCTGCGTAAGCCATACTTCGATTGCAAAAGACCCTTGACAAAAGTTGCGGGAAGTAGTAGACTATAACATGGGTATATTAGGCGCAGATGACGTCCTATAAAGGAGGTGAGGGCTTCCCTGGCAACAAACAGTACGTAAGCGTCCTACCGGAGTGGCCCGGCACAAAACTATGTAAAGAGCACAAACAACGTAAGAGAGGATGGGTATGATGAATAGCAAGCGAACCGGTTTCACCTTAATTGAATTGCTGGTGGTGATTGCGATTATTGCAATCCTGGCCGCAATCCTGTTCCCTGTGTTTGCCAAAGCCCGGGCGAAGGCCCACCAGGCCACTTGTCTG
>JALGTJ010000012.1 GCA_029821415.1 Candidatus Zipacnadia bacterium | reverse complement strand
AGTCCCGGCTGTGGTCTCCATCGCCTGCAGGATTGGGACCCCGCTGCCCATCAGGGTGGCCAGAGTGCGTGCGAACCGCGCAATGGCGATCTTGTGAGTTAGCCCGCCGAAGACAGGCATCTTCAGGGCCAGTGCATCCCATACTCGTTTGCCGGTCTTGGTTGCTTTCACGCGGTTGAAGACAAATACCAGGCCGACGATGATCAAGATAATCATCCACCACTTAGTGGTAAGGAAGTGACTGGCGCGCATCATCATCAGCGTCGGTAGGGGAAAGGAATCCTCTTTAAGGCCCAGGTCCTTAAATACCTGAATGAATTTCGGCAGGATATAGGTGGTCAATAGCGTGACGATACCGGTAGCAAAGATCAGTACCAAAATCGGGTAAGTCATAGCCGACTTGACCTTACGCCGCAGTTCCATGTCCTTCTCGACGAAAATGGCCAGCCGGTTCAGAGTTTCATCCAGCACCCCACCGACCTCGCCGGCGCGCACCAGACCGATAGCCAGTTGCGAGAAGACACGACTATACTTGGTCATAGCCTGGCTGAGACTGGCGCCACCTTCCACCTCGTTCTCGATGTCCCGAATAATAGTCTTAAGCCGGTAACTAGAGCTCTGCTGCTCGAGAACGTCCAGACAACGGATCAGCGAGACGCCGGCATTAACCATCGTAGCGAATTGGCGGTAGAAGATAGACAGGTCCTTGAGTTTGACGCGTCCCTGGAAGAGGACAATTCCTCCCGCTCCCTTTTTCCCAGCGCGCTTTGCCGTCTTCTTTTCGCTCACCGTGCTCACAAACAGACCCTGGCCACGGAGCTGCTCCAGCAACGCATCTTTGCTGGCCGCCTCGGCCGTTTCTCTGATCTGTTTGCCTGTTTTATCACGGGCAAGGTAAGTGAAGGTTGGCATGTGCACTCACTCCGTTTCCCATGTATCTAAAAGAGCCGGTCTCCCTATGGTACGTACTTATTATACCCAGCCTGGGAGGTGCTATCGCACTTATGCAACTAACTCCCAACTCCAGCCAGCATCTTCTCCAATTCGGCAGGATTATGGGCGCGGTTCATTGCCATCTCAAGTGTAATCAGGCCCTGCTGGTAGAGATCGCGAAGCGCCTGATCCATAGTTTGCATTCCTTCTTCCGCGCTGGTCTGAATTATTGAGTGCATCTGGAAAGCCTTGTTTTCGCGGATCAGGTTACGGATCGCCGAGGTGGCGATCATTACCTCTATTGCCGCTATCCGGCCGGGCTGGCCGGCCCGAGGCAGCAACTGCTGTGACAGAATAGCTAATAGGTTATTGGCCAACATCACGCGGATTTGCTCCTGCTGGGAGGGCGGAAAGACATCAATAGCGCGGTCAACTGACTCAGGAGCGTTGTTGGTGTGTAGAGTTGCCAGGACCAAGTGACCGGTTTCTGCAGCGGTGATGGCGAGTTGGATCGTTTCCAAATCACGCATTTCCCCAACGAGTAGTACATCAGGGTCCTCACGCAGGGCTGAGCGCAGTGCATTGGCGAAACTGTGAGTATCCTCGCCTACTTCGCGCTGATTGATTATAGATTTCTTGTGGGAGTGCAAATACTCAATAGGGTCTTCAATGGTGATTATATGTTCGCCGCGCTCTTCATTGATTTGGCCGATAATTGCTGCCTGGGTGGTGGACTTACCGCTGCCGGTTGGACCGGTAGTCAGCAGTAGTCCACGGCGCTTGCGCGCCAGGTCTTCGACCACTGGGGGTAGGCCCAGTTCGCGGATTGTTGGTATGCGTGTGGGAATTAAACGGAAAGCGCCAGCCACATTACCTCGCTCTCGGTAAACGTTGACGCGGAAGCGGGCGATCCTGCGCATAGCATAGGAACAGTCTAGTTCCAACTCTGTCTCAAACCGTTGGATTTGGTCATCGGAGAGAATATCATAGATCATTCGTTGCGCTATTGCCGCGGTTAGCGGCTCATAGCGAGCCATCTTCAGCTCACCGTCAATTCTTAGCACCGGCGGGAGGCCCACCGCCAGATGCAAGTCGGAGGCATCGTTTTCGACCACCATTTCCAGCAGTTCATCAATGTGTACGTTCTCGATTGGCTTACGCTTTGTCTTGCGAGCAGTAGTAGCTGCCTGGGCCGACGGCTGTTCAGCCATTTAGTGTAACCTCCTGAAACGGTCTTAGGCGAAGGCACCTGCGGTAGAAACGACGCGGGTAACTTCCTCGACCGTAGTGATGCCGTTCATGATCTTCTCTATTCCGTCTTCGCGCAGCGTTATCATCCCGCTGGCGATTGCTGCCTCGCGGATCTGGCCTGCTGAGGCCCGGCGCACGATAAGTTCGGCGATTTCCTCATTCATTTCCATAAGTTCGAAGATGCCTATGCGGCCGCGGTAGCCGGTGCCTCGGCAGTAATCGCACCCGGCACCCCGATAAAATGTGATTTCTTTGGTTTCCGGAGCATCTGGGTCAATACCCAGTCCCAGTAACATATCGCGGCGTGGTTCATAGGGCTCCTTGCAGTAAGGGCATATCTTCCTGGCCAGGCGCTGGGAAATTGAGGCAATTACCGAAGAGGAAATCAGAAACGGCTCAACCCCCATGTCCACCAACCGAGTTACTGTTGAAGGAGCATCATTGGTGTGCAGGGTGCTGAGCACAAGGTGGCCAGTGAGTGCGGCCTGGATAGCAATTTCGGACGTCTCCAGGTCGCGGATTTCCCCGACCAGGATAATGTCGGGATCCTGGCGCAGGAAGTACTTCAAGGCTACCGCAAAGGTTAGGCCGGCTTTGCGGTTGACGTGCACCTGGCTCAGTCCGTCGAGCTGATATTCAACTGGGTCTTCGATCGTAATAATATTTACTTCTACCGAGTTAAGGTTGGTCAAGATGTTGTATTGTGTGGTAGTCTTGCCGCTACCCGTCGGCCCGGTGGACAGTAGCATACCATTGGGCTGCTGGATAAGACGGTGAACCCGCGTCAGCATGTGATCGCTGAAGCCAAGCTCGTCCAGCCCGATCTGGATAGATTGCTTATCCAGGATTCTCATTACGCACTTCTCGCCTAAAGTGGTCGGGATTACCGACACGCGCAGGTCATAATCTTGCTGGGCGTGGCGTACATGGATCCGTCCGTCCTGGGGAACTCGGCGCTCGGCAATGTTCATGTTAGACATAATCTTAAGCCGAGAAATCAGGGGGGCATGAACATATTTCGGCAACGGCATAATATCGTGCAGCACGCCGTCTATGCGGTACCGGATTCTCACCCTATCCTGGTAAGGCTCAACGTGGATATCACTGGCCCGCTCCTGAATGGCACGCTGAATAAGCACTTTGGTGATCTTGATAATGGGGGCTTCGTCAGCGATGTCCGTGATGCGGTCGGTATCAATCCGCTCCTCACGTCCGCCTTCGTCGGCTTGAGCACCCAGAATACCGGAGTCGCGCACCGATTCGGTCAGACTCTCCATATCGACCCCGCCGGGCATGGCGGCCACAGCGCCACGGCGCTCCTCGGCTGCGGGAGCGTGTTCAAAGGCCCGTGCGATAGCCCGGTCAATTTCTACTGGATCAGCCAGTAATGGCTCGATAGCAGTCTGCAGTTGCTGCCTTAGGTCGTCGCCTGCCAGCACATCATCGGGGTTAGCCATCGCTACCCGAATCGTCCCCTCTCCGCGACCGATGGGGATCGCTCGGTACCTTTCTGCCAGGTCACGGGGTAGCAGTACAGCCACCGAGGTATCAAAATCCTGTCTCGCCAAGTCATAGAATTCCACTCCCATTGCCTTGGCGGCTGTCTGATAGAGGATGGTGCGGTCAACCAGGCCTAAGTCCGCTATGACCTCGCGCAACGGCTGGGTGGTTTCCCGCTGCACCTGTTGTGCTTCCTCCAGTTGGTCCTGAGTAAGTACCCCTTCTTCGATCAGTAGTTCCCCAAGCGACTTGGTGCGCGCCGTGCGTCGCATTTATTACCACCTCGGCTCAGAATGACCAACGTCATTAGTATTTATTGTCTCATAGAGCAGCAGTATCTTAGATTATACGTCCAGGCGCGAGTTGTGTCAACCCAACTGCTCAAACCTGTTGCCAACGACTGGAGCCATGCCAAGAGCCTCGCCCACTTTGGCTCGCTGATGGCCCCTGTGAACACGGCGCTATCTGGCCCAAAAGCGGCACAGCTTTGATAATGTCATCACGCTAATTTGGGTGGTGGCTAACAGTTCAAGGTATCCAGCGCCAGCACGCACTCGATCAGTAATGCGGAGGCCCAACTGTGAGGAGCAGCCCAGTAGGGTGTTTCCTGCTCGGTGCCAATCAATTCGGGTAGAAGGCCGGTGGGGGTAGCATGCTCCAGGGCGAAGTTGATGTACGCTATGGCCTGTTGCTTGTACTTCTCGCATCTGCTACTACTATTATTATTGTAGGCTTGAGCCAGACGCAGGCTGACCCACGCTGCCCATAACGTATTAACGCAGCCAATAGCCCCTCCGAGATAGCCATCACCTTCGTAACGGCGGATACCTTCTCCATCGTTCAAACGAGTTGTCAGGCGCTTCTGGATGGTCTCCAAATTGGATTCGATCATCGGACGATAGTCCGGGTGATCAGTCCCCAGGAGGCCGAAGGGGACCACCACGCCCAGCGTGGACGAATCCACGATGGGGTCTTCTCCGTCGTTGCGGCCACGTGGGAAGTAGCCGTGGTGATAGACGGCGATGACTGCCTGCTGGACTCGTTCAGCTACGGCTCTCCAACGTTGAGCCTGTTGCTGATGGCCGGCAGCATCGGCATAGGTAGCTGCTGTTTGTAAAGCGCCATAGATAGCGGCTTCGGTATAGACAAAACTGCCCCGATAGGTCTCCCACAGATCGCAGGCCGGATAATGCCAGCCGTCATCACCTACGCTACCCACTAAAGCCTCAGCGCCCCGCTGCATAGCCTCCCAGCAGTCCTGGGTTCCTGCCACCCGTCCTTCTTTGGATGTTGTGAGCAGGTAAGTGCCAAGCAGGTGCACCGCTGAGGCGCTTTGGTCAAGCTGATGGAAATCCTCGCGTAGCGACCACGAGGCGGCTATCTTACCATCCGTCCAGTACCGCTGCGCCCAGCGTCCCGAAGGCAGTTGCGTTCGGGTCAGCCATCGGGCCTGGCCCTCCAGGAAGTCGCTGAATCCTGCGTGGTGCAGGGCCAGGGCCGCCATCGCTGCGTCTCGCGGCCAGCAATAGCCATACCCACCGCAGCGCAGATAGTGAGGGTCGAACTCCGGTGCGGCGATGAAGCAGTTTTCGTGGGCGTCGTAGAGCATGCTCAGGGCCAGCAGTGCTTGCTGAAAGGCCGCTTCCAGCTTCTCGCCGACTGAGACAGTGCGCCCCTGGGCCAGCCAACTGCGGTTCTGCCGCATCGTGGCATCGAGTAGTTCCGGCACACCACGCTTGCGCAATTCCCGGAACTGCTGGGAGCTACGCTGCGAGCTTTGCGCTGCCGAGATAAGGATTTGAATTTCCTGTTCCTGCCCCGGCTCTATATGCAGATGGTAGCCCACCGCGAAGTCAACCTGACCAATGTCCTCGGGCTGGCCGTTGAGGTGACCGTCGTACATGTCGTACTTGGCGCTGCCCGGGGACTGCTGGTCAATGGACTTGCCGCAGCGCCACATATCGGGCCGCGTTCCCCCCACAGCCAGGACCACATCGCGGAAGTACTGCAAAATGCACCCTTCGTCCTCAGCGTAACGCACCGCCTGCTTGAGAGGAACCTCTCCCAGGTTCAGATCAAAGTAATGTAGAAAGGCGCCACGGAACGTTCCATTTCCCAGATTTCTGATCGTTACCGTGCGCACCAAAGCATCAGCATCGGGCGGGCAGAAATCCCGGAAAGTCAATGCCAACGGCGGTGTGGTCAGCTCCAGTTCGGTAATCAGGATGTTGGTCTGGGGCAAGTAGTGCTGGCGGCGTTGGAACCTTGGCTCAAAAGTCCATGTGAATAGGCCGTGACCAGGCTCGCCCAGGTAGAGAGCAGGCAGGCACTCGTGTATATTCTGAGCAAAGTCAATCCGGGGATAGAAGAAGGTCATTATCTCCCCGGCGCTGCCCAGTGTGGCTAATACGCGGCCATTGCCGACTGCTGCCGTTGGCAAGTATATGCCCATTGTTATTCTGCCTGCATTCTCTGAGAGCTGTGGCAGTCCTATATCTCGGCCTGCACAGGATTAGTGAGCGTCCCCACCAATTCCAGCTCTACCTGTACTATATCTTGGTCTTCTAACTTTATGCCTTGAGCGTGCCCGACGCCTTCTGGAGTCCCCGTGGCAATAACATCGCCCGGTCGTAGCGTGCAGATACCGGAGATGTAAGCGATAATCTGGGGAACGCCAAACATCATCATTGCGGTGTTGCTATGTTGCCTGAGTTGGTCGTTAACCCGCAATTGTAAATCCAGGTTGTGAATATCGGGCACATCGGCCATCGGGACGGCACAGGGACCCATTGGAGCAAAGCTGTCAAACCACTTTCCGTTCAGCCAGGCAAAAAATTTCTCTCGCTCAGTCATATCCTGGCGGCTTTTGCCCCATTCCCGCTCAGAGACGTCGTTGAAGGCAGTGATGCCGGCTACGTAGTCTAGCGCCTCGGCGGCGGGAACGTAGCGGCCAGTCCTGCCGATAATGACGGCCATTTCCGCCTCGTAGTCCACAAAACGGTGGTTACGTGAGAGAATGATCGGCTCGCCATCGCCGATCACAGTATCAATGGGCGGCTTGACGAAGATGAAAGGCTCTTCCTCGGGCAGCGCCTCATCTTCTTTCTGAAAATCGAACGAGCCGGCCTCCCGCAAGTGCTCACGGTAGTTGCCGGCCAGCAGAAATAGCTTGCCTGGATGCGGCACCGGCGGCAGCAGCCTAACCGACGACCTGTCCAGCAGATGCGCCTCGCTGGGGTTTTGCACCACCTGCCTGGCCCAGTCTATCCACTCAATTTGACTAAGTACGGTGATGAGGGAGTTATCCCACGCAGCGGGCAGGCTGGCTGGCTCCTGCTCGGCCTGGGAGGTCAGGTCCACAACGCCGTCTTCGGTCAAAGCCCCGATACGCTCGTTCTTAGCGTCCTGCTTCTGGAACGTAACAAGTCGCAGCACCATAATTGCAAACCTCGCTTGGACAACGGCTGAGTAGTGTGGCTGTATCGTGGCGAGATGTTACCACGCTGCGCCTAATACTGTCAACGCGGCTGGCGCCGTGACGGTGTGCTGGCCTAAGCCGCGAGGAAGAGCGGATGAGCGGGTTTCGGCGGTTGGTCGTGGGTCCGGCCAGCGAGAGTTATAGCCAAATAGGGCAGCAGGATAGGTACACAGGTCGCGCTAATTACTCTAATACACTTCCTTGTTCCTATCAAGCCATCCTGGTATAATGAAAGATAGCTTCTACTGTAGCCTGAGCATAGGAGCGATATAATGGGAAAAGGCATGGTGCGACTATGATACGTTTCAAGTGGTTCCTGGGTATCTTCTGTCTGATTCTGAGCGGGACTGCGCTTGGTGCTAATGCGTTGGGTCCGCCGGCGCCTGTACCGTACAAGTCCATTGCTGATCCGCCCGATGATGCCGAGCGCCACATCGTAGTCAGGGCTCAAGATCGTGGACCGGTGTGGCTATACACCGGCTTCCTAAACCATCTGGTGCCCGACATGGAATTGTCACTGATCGAGAGAGTTAAGCCTCATCATTGGCGCGCTGACTTTTGGCCGTTCTGGTATCCGTGTTCAGTTACTGTCAATCCCGCTCCTCAATGGGGAGATATGCGCGATTCCCCCGAGGCAATTGGGAAATGTCTGGAGAAGATCCTGCGGCTCCGTGAGCAGGGCATGACCTTTCAGTGTGTGTTGCATCACAAGGGGCGCTATTACGGTCGGTGGCGCATCACGGCCGACATGCTCGACGATTTCTATGAGCATATCTACACACTCGTAAGGTACTGTCGCGTGATGGGTGCTCCCATTGATTACTACGAGATCTGCAACGAGCCGGGCGTAGGGCCCTACGAAGGCATCAAAGGCTACGGCTTCCAGGGGACGTGGGAAGAGTTCCTGGCGATGTGGGACACGGCCTATCAGGCCATCCGCGATGCCTACCCGGAGGCGAAGATCGTGGGGCCCAGTTATGGGTGCGTCACCGCCGGGGCAATGAAGCCGTTTCTTGACCATTGCCACAAGCAGGGACAGCGGCTGGACGTGCTTTCATGGCACGAGATCTCACAGAAGTGTAACGCCAGGACGTTTCATGTTGAGCCTGACAAGGCGTATAAGAACATTATGCAGATACGGCGTCTCGTTGCGGAGCAGTACCCCGATCTGGGCATCAAAGAGATCCACATTGACGAATGGGGCGAGACAGTCGAGCATACTGGGCCGGGCACGCAGATTGCCTACTTCTATTATTTCGACCAGGCCGGGGTGGATCGCGCCGCCAAGGCCCATTGGACGCAGGATGATCTGGACGGTATTCTCGTCAGTCCCCAGACGCCGCGCACCAGCTACTGGTGTTGGGCGGAGTACGCCAAGCAGGAGGGCGGCCTGCGCCTGGTAACACAGACCAATGACCGCTGTGTCGTGGCACTGGCCAGCCGTCACGAGGCCCCGGAGGAGGTGCGGGTGCTCGTGGCGCGGTCCAAGCGCTACACCGGGGAGCAGTTCACCAGGAAACTCCCGCCGTGCTCGGTGCGCGTTGATGTGGAAGGAATACCAATCACAGGCTCTGCCGAGGTGACAATCCTCCGGCTCGGGCCGGAGGACGGCCCGCTGTGGGAGGATCAACTGGCTCAACTGACTACGAGGCAGGTTAAGGAAGTTACTGATGGAGTGCTCTCACTGGTGATTGACAAGCTTGCCGAAAACCAGGTAGTGTCCCTGCGGTTTGCCCCATCGGGGACCTGGGCTAAAGAGGCACAGGCCGCTGCCCAAGCCCAAGCGCAGCAGCAGGCCTCGCGCGGGATCGCGCAGGGGGTGCCCCTGCCCTATGTGCTTTTGCGCGAAGGCTTTGAGGAGGGGTTCAACGAAGGCGAGACAATCCTGGGCAAGCATGGCTGGACCCATGCGAGGAATCAGACCAGCGCGCTTCACGTCTTTCAGGACGCCACGACTGCCCACGAGGGCAGCTACTACGCTCAGTTCACTGAGAATTACTGGGCTACTAATGATTGCTTCCACGAGATTCCCGAGCAGAACGAGGGGGTCATGGAGGTAACGGCTTGGTACCGCTTTCCTGACTACGAAGGCAACCGCAACGGGAAGGGCTTTGGTGCGATGCTCGTCGGCCTGTGCGAGACACCCGACCGGCAGGTGGATCGCAACTATGTTACGTTCAAGTTCGGCACCAACGAACAGAACGGCTACTCGGTAGTAATCTTTAACAACGAGGGAATCCGGCGCATCAACTGGACCGATGCCAGTGGTCTTCGCCAGGACGTGCGCGGCAAGTGGTACCAGGTGAGTCTCGTGCTGGATATGGAAGCGAAGCGGCTTACGGCCCGCTATCGGTCCAGCACCAAAGATCCCTGGATCGTTTTCCACACCGCACGCTACCAAAAGATGGACTGGATACCGAAGTATGTACTGATCTCCGCGTATAACCAGGCACCTGACTGGCGGTTCTGCGTGGACGACGTGATGGTTACCTCGAGCATCGCTCCGCAGCCAGTGCGGGAATAGGGCATAACTTGTCCCCCCGGGAGGACAGACCAATGAGCAAGGGCCGCAGGCTCAATACGAGATTGGGCGGTAACGAATCGCGATGGCAGTTTGTTGGCGTGCCGCAGTGGAAACAGGACGCGGAGGGCATCATCTATCCACCCGCCTGGCCGACTGCCCAGATTACTGTGGTGGGTGCGTATTCCTACGACTTGGCCCGGGAGGACTATGGCTTCCTGACCGGCGAGGTGCTGGCCGATGTGGAGCTGTCAGTAGCCTTCAAACAGTACTACAGCAGCGTCATAAATGGTGGGGTAGTCTTTCGGGCTGTGGACAGTGCCCGCTGTTATGTTGCGGACGTGGAGGATATGGGAAGAAAGGGGCAGGACTATAAGGTAACCCTGTGGCTCCAGGACAAAACGGGCTATCGTCGGGAGCTGGCCACCGGGTTCGCCCCCCATTCCCATCTGCCTGCTCACATCGTCCAGACAGGCCCCGACAGCGAGGAAGAATGGTACGAATCCAGCCCCGAGTGGGCGATGCTCCAGGTACGGGCCGAGGGCAGCCACATTGAGGTCGGGCTGGATGGTACAACTGTGATTGCGGTGGAGGACGATACGTATGGAGCGGGTTATGTGGGACTCGTCGCCCGTGGTCCAGTGCTTTTCAAGGACCTGCACGTGCAGGGGACCGCGGGG
>JALGTJ010000282.1 GCA_029821415.1 Candidatus Zipacnadia bacterium | reverse complement strand
GCGATAGCTGCCGAGGCGGCTCTGCGGGCCAATTTGCGTCGCGTGGCTATTCTAGACTTTGATGCCCATCATGGCAATGGTACTCAGGATATATTCTACTCGCGCAGCGAGGTGCTATATTTCTCGATTCATCAGTCGTCGGCGTTCCCCGGCACCGGCTCAGTTGACGAAGTGGGACTGGACGCAGGGATGGGTTACACCATGAATGTACCGCTTCCTCCAGGCGCACGTGATAAGCATTACCTACAAGCCTGGCAACAGATAGCTATACCCGCCCTACATGCTTTCCAGCCCGACATTGTGCTCGTATCCGCCGGCTATGATGCTCACTGGCGTGATCCGTTGGTCAATATGGAGATGACCGCTGACGGATTCTATCAACTCGTACAGAAGACCTGCACAACGACGGCTGACCTGTGCGAGAGGCGGCTTGTAGTTGTACTGGAGGGCGGTTACGATCTGGACGCGCTGGCGTTGTCGGTGGAGAATACAGTGCTGGCGCTAAGTGGCAGCAAGATAAGAGAGCACGATGAAGAGCCGCCACCACTACATCCCGAACAGGACAGACGGATAACCCAGTACCTGGACCATGCTATAGAGCTGCACCGACAGCGCGCAGGGCTGGGCGACAGTTAGCCCGACTGATCTACAACAGCAATCAAGCACACAGGAGGCCGTAAGATGCAACTGACCAAGGAAAATATCTTTGAGCTGGCGGATCGCTCAACTGATAGACGGCCTATAGTTATGCCTTATCCAAATGATCTCGTGAATGAACAATTAGGCAGGCTCGCCACAATGGAGGATCGACTGACTTTCGCCGAGAAATACGGCTATACCCCGTTTGAAGACGTCTACTTTTCCCCGCTTGTTAACACAGCGGCCCAATGGAGCGAGCAACTGAAGTGGGAGGTGGACGAAACAGACCATGAACTATTCATCCAGCAGCGAAGGACCTTAGAGACCCCTTACGGCCGGCTCACTGAGCAAACCCGCCGGGACAAGAAAACCGGGTTGGTCCACAAGACGGAGGAAATGATCAAGACTGCTGCGGACCTGAAGGCGCTGGCTTGGATTATCAAAGAAAGCGTCAGAGTAATCAACGAGCGCCGCCAGGAGATAAAGGAGGCACTGCTCGCCAGTATCGTCCCGAAGGTAGAACAGCTCAGGGGACGGACGCTTTCTGTGATACACTTCTGGATGCCGCATCTTGAGGTCGTGTATCCACACTTCACTCAAGTGACAATGCTGTATTTCATGCACGACTACCCGCAACTGGCCAGAGAACTTATGGATGAAGCGGCGCAGTACACCCAGTTTTTGGTGGAGATAGGCACAGAAGCGGACGTGGATGCTATGCAGACCGCCCTTTGGGGCTACGAGCAATACTCTCCGGCAATCTATGAGAACTACATAATCCCTTACATCAAGCCGATCAGCGAAATGACCCAGACGAGCGGCCGTCTGTTCTGGAACCACACCTGCGGGTATATGAAGGAATTGCTGGAGAGCAAGATGTATCACCGCTTTGCCGTGGACATTCTTGAATGCCTGAATGGGCCCCCCTCGGGCGATGTGGACGATTGGCTCTGGGGACGCCGTCTTGTCCCCGAGGGAACGATTACCAAAGGGAACATAGAAGTCGGCTTGCTGCGGAAGGGACCAATTACAGAAATCAAGCGAGCGACCCACAAAATATTAGTTCAGAGCGAAGGTTGCAAGCATATATTGAGCACCTCCGATGACATCTTACCCGGCACACCTCTGGCCCATTTTGAGGCAATGATGGAAGCAGTAGATGAGTATAGCGCCGAGAGGGGTCTGAGCTGACGAATAGCACAGATTAGACAACAGCTTGCCGAGACCAGCGAAGCGCGCCGGCTTCTGGAGGCCAGTCCGCCTTCGTTCGGTGGTATTACCGATGTCCGCAGCCTGCTGGAAAGGGCCAGAGTTGGCTCACTGCTGGAGCCCAGTGAGCTGCTGGCCATCCGTGATCTGGCGGACGCTTGTCGGCGCCTGGTCAACTACTTTGAGCGCGCTCGGTTGCAAGCTCCTAACTTGGCCGAATTAGCCCTGCGACTGGGCGACTACAGCGACCTGAGCCAGCAAATCACCCGGTGCATCGGTGACGATGCGGAAATTGCCACTGATGCTTCCAGGCACTTGGCCGAACTATACGCCCGATCCCGCCGGCTTTACCAGCAGATTCAGAATCAGATGGACCAGTTAATTGATCCAGGATCCGGTGGTAGTGCAGCGGGCGGGGCGCTGGTGCCTGCCGGTGCAGGTCCAGGAGCAGGCGCGGGTCTCCGGCATCGTCCACGACCGTTCCACCAGCGGCGCGACGGTATTTATGGAGCCTACCGAAGTCATCCACTTAGGTAACGAACTGCGGGCGACCGAGCTGGCCATCGCCGAGGAAAAGCGCCGCATCCTGCAGGAGTTGACCGGGCAGGTCGCCGCCCACCAGGCTCAGCTATCCCAGGACTTACAGCGCCTGGCAGTGCTTGATTTCATCTTCGCCAAGGGG
>JALGTJ010000011.1 GCA_029821415.1 Candidatus Zipacnadia bacterium | reverse complement strand
GCCATCATCCACAGGTAATAAAGCTGGTAGCCCGGTGCAGCGGCCACCGGATGGTAGCCGCGGGGGATGACAACGCTGTCTGTGTCCCGCACTGTGTAGGTCTCGTCCAGACTTAGGTCATCGCTGTAGATACACTGGATGCCGAAGCCCTGCGGCGGATTCACCCGGAAGTGGTAGATCTCCTGCATATTGACTTGGAAGGGATAGTCATCTTCCTCGTGCTTGTGGGGCGGGTAGCTGGACCAGTTGCCCGGCGGATTGAACGTCTCGCCGACCAGTAAACGCTGCGCCTGGGGCACATTTGCGCCGATGATATTGTGCACCTCCCGCCGCCAGTTCCAGTTGCCGGCGTGGTTGACCTGCACTTCGTCAGGCCTGATTATGTGGGGTGGCCCGGAGCTGTCTGATGGCGTGGAGCAGACCGCCAGCTCGCAGCGGCTGTCGGCCTGAACGCTCCAGGCTGTGCCCGGCGGCAGGTAGGCACCGGTGGCTTTGCCGGCGAAGACCGAGGTTCGTCCTCCCAGTTCGTTGTGCTGCTCACCATTGATTTCCAGCGACAACACCCCGTTGAGTATCACAAGCCCGTATTCCTCACCTCTGGTGTTGCCGTCGTAGCTTTCTCCTGCGGCGAGCTTGACGATAGAAAAGCTGAGCAGGTCCAGCGCGCCTGCGCCGGCAGTGTATATCACATTGTTACCGTCACTCAGTTGCTGCGAAATCAAGTAGTCGGACATATCGGATCTCCTTTATCTGCGACGTGCCTATCTACTTCCTCGTTCACAAACCTATTCCTTCTTATTCTGCGGGAAGTGGCGTGTCACTTTGCAGGTGAGAGCAGCATCTGCCGAGAAGATGTTACAATGAGGGTTCAGCCTGTAACCAGCGGGACCCAGTTGATACACGAGGAGGCCGTCTGATGAAGCGTTCGCAGATTAATCGGATAATTGATGAAAGCCTGGAATTTTGCCGGCGGATGAATTTCCATCTGCCCCCATTTGCGTTATGGAGTCCGCAAGATTGGGCAACCCGGGGGCACGAATATGATGAGATTCGCGACAATATGCTGGGCTGGGACGTGATTGACTTCGGTCTAGGCAAGTTCGAAGAAGTGGGGTGTGTGCTCTTCACCATTCGCAACGGTAACCAACGGATCGCGCAGTACAAGAAGCCTTATTGCGAGAAGCTACTCATCGTCGCACAGAATCAGGTCACGCCCTATCACTTCCACTTTGCCAAGATGGAAGATATTATCAATCGTGCGGGCGGGAACTTGATGGTCCAGGTATACAATGCTGATGAGAATGAACAGCTAGCTGATACCCCGGTTGAGGTCAACACTGACGGGTATGTCCGTACAGTGGATGCTGGGACAGTCATTTGTCTGACGCCGGGTGAGAGTATTACGCTGCCACCGTACCAATATCATAAGTTCTGGGCCGAAGGCGGTGCAGTGCTGTGCGGGGAGGTCTCTATGGTCAATGACGATACAGTTGACAACCGCTTTCTGGAGGAGCTGGAGCGTTACCCCGTTCTTGAAGAAGATGAGCCAGCTCGCTACTTGCTGTGTAATGAATATCCGCCGGCTCCCTGAGAAGTGCAATCACCGTTTATGCCGTTGTGTGCAAACTATCTGACCGGGTTGCTAACTTGTTCGGTTGCGGTGGCCTGTAGTATAATCATATTTGATTATGGGCCGCAGAGCGCGTAACACAACGGCTGCTGCACGAGTTGTGCGGTGGTTTACGTATCTTAATGTAGTGATCCTGCTGGTGGCGACGGTTTTCGTTTGCCTGTGGGCTGGTGGATTAGCCGGGTTGCGCCAGGCGTTCGCCGGCCAGCGTCGGCTGGTGGACTACCGCCCGCGGCTGACCACTAATATCTACTCTACCGAATCCCACGGCAACGAGCCTGCTACCCATACTCTCATCGGGCAGGTGTACAAAGAAAACCGCGCTCTGGTTCCCCTACGAGAGATACCCCGTTATATGCAGCAGGCTACGGTGGCGATTGAGGATCATAGGTTCTGGCGGCATCGGGGGATCAGCCCCCGCGACATGCTGCGGGCAGCATGGGTGAATATCCTGGGCGGGGAGGTTAGGCAAGGTGCCAGCACCATTACTCAGCAACTGGTCCGTAACGTCTGGCTGACGCACGAACGGACCTGGGATCGCAAATTCAAGGAGATCCTGCTGGCTATTGAAGTGGAGCGCTGTTTCTCTAAACAGGAAATCCTGGAGATGTATCTCAACGAGGTCTACTATGGTCATGGGGCGTACGGGGTTGGCACGGCAGCCGCAATCTTCTTTGGCAAACGGCCCGATGAATTAACTCTTGGTGAGGCGGCGCTGTTAGCCGGACTGCCTAAAGCACCAGCCTATTACTCTCCGTTTAACCATCCCCAACGGGCCAAGCGGCGTCGTGCGGAAGTGCTCGCAGCTATGCAGGAGCAAGGATATATCACAGCCGATCAGGCCAGGATTGCGGAACAGGAGCAGATCCAAAGCCACTTGCAGCCGGAGCCGAAAGCAACTGGGATGGTCGCCTTCGCTGCCCCGCACTTTGTTCATTTGGTGATCCGCCTGCTATGTGACCAGTATGGCGTGGAGGCGGTCTACGGTGGTGGCTGGCGAGTATACACTACACTGGATGTTCGCTTGCAGAAAATTGCTGAAGAAGAGCTGACTAAGCAAGTTGAAAAGCTCCGCGCCCAGGGCCGCATCAAGGGCAACCTGGTTGGCCAAGGGGCATTGGCCTGTGTGGATGTCCACACCGGCGCAGTGCTGGCGATGGTCGGTGGTGTCGGTCCGTATGAGAAGGTTCAGTATAACCGTGCTCATCCGGGTCCGCCGCAGTACGGACGTCAACCGGGGTCGTCTTTCAAGCCCTATGTCTGGGCCACGGCCCTGGAGTCAGGATATGGCCCCAACTCCAAGTTCAGTGCCGATCCAATTGTGATCCGGCTGGGCGCAGGCAAGTATTGGCGCCCGCAGAACTATTCAACCAAGCAAGTGGGTGCGTATACCCTGCGGCGGGCGCTGGCCCAATCGGTGAACTTGGTGTCGGTGCGGTTGGTACAAAAAGTTGGGGCTAACAAGGTCGTCAATTACGCTGCGCACATGCTGGATATACCCCGTGAGCGGCTTGACCCAGTTCCCGCATTAGCTCTGGGTGTCTCCAATCTCTCGCCTCTGGAGCAAGCCTCCGGATATTGTTGCTTTGCCAATGGTGGAGTGCGAGCTAAGCGTCGCTTCTTCAACAGTATTGAGAATCACCGGGGTGAGATTATCGTGGATAATCCGCCTCGGCTGACGCGAGTGCTACGTCCGGAGACTGCTGTAAGCATGGTCAGTATGCTGCAGAGTGTCATCACTTCCGGCACTGGGCGGCGGGCGCGGGTGCCAGAGCTTGGCTCTCTGCAAGCCGGGAAGACCGGCACAACTCAGGATGGGCGTGACGCATGGTGGATTGGATTTACGCCTGACCTCTGTGCGGCAGTCTGGATTGGCAACGATGATAATAAGCCGATGCGTGGGTCCAGTGGTGGCTCGTTCTGTGCCCCGGTCTGGCGCGAGTTTATGAAGCGAGTGGTGAGTGCAATAGGCAGTCCGAGCAAATTCCCGGAGGGCCGTGGCGTGGTTGCCAGCAGGCCAGACGAGGCGGAAGAGGAAGAAGAAGAGGGTAGGATTGTCACAATTTGCACAGAGACTGGTCAGCGTGCCACCGAGTACTGTCCCCAGACGGTGGACAAGCTGTTTGGTCCCGGCGAACGGATCCCTGGTTATTGCACTAAACACCGTGCTCCCACAGCAGCCCACCCCACTACCGGTGGCGGGTCGTCAGGAAGTGCTCACCACGGTTCTCCGGGTACCGTGACGGTGACGATCTGTGAGGACTCGGGAAAGCTGGCTACGCCGTTTTGTCCCCGTACTCGTGAGATTGAGGTCCCGGCCGATGCAGCACCGACCACCAAGTGCGACCTGCACGGTCCGTCGGCAGAGACGGCCACACCGGCTTCGCAGCCCTCCGCAAATGTTGGTGAGGAATCTGCAGACGAGGCAGTCGTCGAAAATGGCGAAGCTCCCCCGGCTGCAGTTACGGAGGAGGGTCAACGGTAGCTGTCATGGATAGCATTGGCGAGGAGAGGGCCCAATTTGCAGCTCGTATACGCGTCGCAGCCATTGCCGTGGGCCTGGTTTTTGCTCTGTTCGTTGGCCGCTTGTGGATCTTGCAACTAACACGGTGGACGACCTATGCCGAGGGGGCCACAGCCAACCGCACTAATATAGTCTGGGAGGAGGCTCCCCGTGGCCTCATCTGCGACCGCAACGGAGTAGTACTGGCTGACAATCGCGCTGCGTGGACGGTCAATATCGTTCCTGCTGACTTCCCCGAGGATGACGAGGCAGTTGACAACATTGTTGCACAACTGGCTGACATCCTGGGCCGGGAGCACTCGGTTTCCACCGCTGACCTCAGAAAGCAAATCAGTGAAATCTGCCAGGGTAAAGGTCCCGAGGCCAGACCGTTGAAGGGCGTGGGGGAGGATGTTTCACTGAAGGTCGTCCAGGCCATCGAGGCCCGCAAGTATGATATGCCGGGGGTGGTGATCGAGCAGAGCAACCAGCGGCACTATCCCTGTGGGAGCCTCGCCTCTCATCTGATTGGATACTGCCGGCCTATCAATGTGAACTTGGCTGACTATGAACGGGTAAAGGATCTGTGTTATCCCCAATCATCACCAGTACCGCGCGGACTGCTGAATATCGAAAAGCTGATCCACCAGCCGATATACACTCGCAACTCCCTATTTGGCCAGGAGGGGGTGGAAGCCTCCTATGAACTGCTGGAACGCAATGGCCAAATGGTGCCGGTGCTGCCCGGGCGACGGGGCTATCACTTGTACGAAGTCAATGCCAGCGGGAGGCCAGTGCGGGAGATTCAGTCACGGCCCCCTGATAGGGGTGCCACTGTTTATCTATCCCTGGACGCCAGGTTACAGAAGGTGGCTGAGCAAGCCCTGGAGCGGGCGATTGCTGACAGCAATCGCACCGCCGCTGCCGTGATGATGGACGTCCAGACCGGAGAGATACTGGTATTGGCCAGCAAACCCAGTCTGGACGCCAACATCTGGACAAGAGCAATCCCGCCGGAGCAATGGAAGCGGATTCATGAAGACCCACGCCGGCCAATGCGCAATATCGCGATTGCTGGGGAATATCCCCCAGGTTCGGTCTTCAAGATTATTTCTGCCATCGCCGCCTGGCAGACCACCGACTTGCAGGAGAACACCACTTTTACCTGTAAGGGTTCCATTACGGTCGGACGCCAACACCAGCGTTTCGCATGCTGGAAGCATAGCGGCCATGGCCGGGTAAGTTTCTACAAGGGCATGGCCCAGTCGTGCGATGTCTACTTCTACGAAACTGTGCTGAAGGCAGGGCTGTCCAGCGACAGCATTGCTCGGTATGCGCGGCTGTTTGGCCTGGGAAGTCCTACAGGCATAGATATTCCCGGCGAGGAAGAGGGGTTTGTGCCGGATAAGGAGTGGAAGGCCACCGTCAAGCGTGACTCGTGGCTCACCGGTGATACGCTGAATATGGTTATTGGGCAGGGCTGGCTGACAGTAACTCCTCTGCAGATGGCTGTGGTCACGGCAGCGGTGGCTAACGGAGGCAAGGTCCTGCAGCCGAGAGTGGTGCATAAAATTCAATGGCCCCGGTGGCTGGGCGGACAGGCAGAAGTGCTTAAGCCGGTTGTGGTGCGCAAGCTTGATGTCGCTCCCGAGACACTGGCGCGGGTGCGCAAGGGTATGCGCTTGGCCGTCACCCAGCCGCAGGGTACCGCTCAGGCGGTCGGAGGCTGGGGAGTGGCTGTCGCTGGTAAGACCGGCTCGGCTGAGCACCGCCGTGACCGGCCCACTCATGCCTGGTTTGTTTGCTTCGCTCCCTACCAGCAGCCCAAGTATGCTGTTGCCGTGTTCGTTTGGGAGGGAGGGCATGGTGGGACAACTGCGGCTCCCATTGCGCGGCGTATCCTGGCCGCCGCCTTTGAGTCGAGACCCGGCGGTCACGTTTCCCCTCACCTGCCCTCAGCTTCGGACTGAAGCAGGGCGGTTATGGGTGGCTATCTGTATTGTGTCACCGGAACTGCTTTGGGTGGGATGGCCATTGGTGCTATAGCGCCAAGGCACGTACTCGAAAGGAGCTAACCCAATGTCAAATTCGGCTCACAGCCGTAGATACGGAGTGGCGGTGATCGGTTGCGGTGGGATGGGAATTCGCCACGTTGAAGCAGTCGCTGGTCACCCGCGCGCCGACCTGGTAGCGGTTGTGGACTGGAAAGAAGAGGTCCGCGAGCGGTGCCAGCGCGACTACGGCGCTCAGAATGCTTATGCCGACTATACAGCTATCATGAACCGCGACGACGTCCAATTAGTTGTCGTTGCTACCTGGCCTTCTACGCACCGGGAAATCACTGAGGCTTGTCTGCGTGCGGGCAAGGACGTACTATGCGAGAAGCCTCTGGCTCCCACCCTGGAAGAGGCAAGCAGTATGATTGATACGGCGCGGGAAACCGGCAGGAAGCTGCGAGTCGGTTATATCCTGCACTATAACAGAGCCTACAACAAGGTCACCGAGATGATTCACGAAGGCGCGTTGGGCCCGCCCCCCTATATCATGCGGCTGCTGGGCGGCGAACATGCTGCTGCGCCGGAGCACTGGCGTCGCGATCTGAAACTGATTGTCGAAACCTCGCCGGGAATTGACTGCGGCTGTCACTATGTGGATATTATGCGGCGCGTTACCGGCGCGGAGGCCGTATGGGTCAGCGGTGTTGGCGCTCGGACTGAGTTTGAGACACCATCCGATAACTTCGATTACGAGCTGTTCAGTGTCAAGTTCGACGACGGTTCCTCCGGCATATACGAGGTCGGCTGGACTCACCAGTACCGTAATTTCAGCGAAAAAGAATTCGTCGGACCGGCCGGGCGCATCCGCCTGACCTATGCCCACGAGCGCCCGGACGGCTACCAGGAGGAAGGTGACCAGATTGAGTACTACCAGTATCCTGGCAAGCTGACCATTATCAATGTGCCGACTGGCTTCAAGCGCGTGGGTGAGGAACTGACTGACTTGATTGATACCGTTGAACAGGACAAAGATGTAACGGAGCATCTGGAGGCTGCCTACAAGAGTCTCCAGATCGTCCTGGCCGGTCACCAATCTGCTGTTGAGGGGCGGACTATTTGGTTGCAATAACCTGGCTTACGTCAGTGCCGTGTGTTGTCTCATCATCTGCAAGCCGGTGCCGGTCGTTGTAGCAACTGACTTCTGCCTAGGTAGCATGCTGTACCAAAGAATAGGAGAGTCTGAGAATTATGAACATTGAGTACAAAGAGGTTGACCATCGTATCTGGGAAGAAGAACTGTCGTGGTGGGTACCGAACAAGATCTTCGACGCCCACACGCACATCTTTCGGCCACAGGATTGCCTGCTGAAGCCGGACGACCCGGACAACCCGCGCCCGAAATATCTGGACGAGTGGGGAGTAATTGACGTAGACGTAACCCGGCAGTGGAACGAGGCTCTGCTGCCTGGGCGGGAAGTGCACTACGTTTTGCTGCCGGGTGTGTGGCGCGCTACTGATTGGGACTCTTGCGTAGAGTTTATGGCGCAGAGTGTTGCCAGTGAGAACGATCCATTGTCGGTTGCTGCGATGCCAATACATCCATCAATGACCCCGGAGTGGGTCGATGAAAAGCTCCGGCAATATAGACTTGCTGGTATGAAACCATACAGAACTATGACCGATGACCCGGTAGACTGTCGCATTACTGATATGGTTCCGGAACCGTTGTTGGAAGTGGCTGATGACTGGGGGCTTATCATCACTATGCACATGGCCAAGCAACGCGCGCTGGCCGACCCGGAGAACTGGCAGGATATCCAACGGCTATCTGCGAAATATCCCCACATCCGTTGGATATTGGCTCACTGTGCTCGCTGTTTTGCTCCATGGGCTATCCGAGACTCCATTGAACATATTGCCGACTTGCCGAACGTGTGGATTGATATATCGGCGGTGTGTGCCAGCGCAGTCTTTGACATCCTCCTGGAGAAGTTTCCCACAGAGCGCATAATGTACGGCAGCGATGGGTTAGCCGGCTGGGACCGAGGCAAATACTTCTGGTGGGGATACACGTGGGACTTTATGCCGGGGAAAGAAGGAGGGACACCTCATGCTTCGTCCGAACCTACCTTCGTTCTCTATGAAGAGTTGCGGTCCCTCGGCCACACCTTGCGGGTGTATGACTGGGATCAAGAATTGATCCAGTCAATCTTCTGGGGCAACGCTATGCGTCTGCTACATGGCTCCAGCGACGCTTAGGGATAGTTGCCGGCGGTCGCCAGTGGCCTTCGCTTCGTATCCATATATTGGAGGAGACATTCATGGCTGCCCACAACGGGTCCAATTCTATCTCGCCCCAAGAAAAGGACGCGGCACATGAGGCGTCTGCCGCGGAGACCGCCTCGCAAATACCTATTGCGCTGCAGAGACGGAACCTAATCTGCTACGCCACGAGTCGTATGCTGTTGTATTTGGCTGCCCCGGTTACATATATTGACGTAATGCACGGGACGCTCATTGATAAACTGGGCGCCTCAACGACTGTGGCCAATCTACCAGTATCGGCCTTTATGTATATGACGCTTTTTGGTGTGGTCGTCGCTTGGCTGGTTCCCTATGGACGACTTCTGCGGCCGGTAGTGGTTGCGGCATTTAGTTTGAATGCTTTCACCGGTGCAGTTGTGGCACTCTCGCTGTTTCTGCCCACGACTCCCAACTTGAAGATCGGCCTGCTGATGGTCCATGCTGTGGTGTTGGGGGCCTCTGGGATCACCGCCGAGATCTGCACCTGGGAGATCCTGGGCCGGACGATGAGTGAACAAAGGCGCGGATGGACCTTAGCGTTCGCCTTTGGTGTAGGGCCGCTGTTTGCGGTTATCGGTTCTGCAGTGGTGCAGGCTGCACTGGGTGGCAACATATCGTGGCTGACCTATCCAAATGACTATGCCGCCTGTTTTGGGGCGACGGCTCCTATTCTGGGTACTGCTGCCCTAATTGCCAGTGCCTATTATGTTCCTGTCTTGTCGCAGGCGGCCCAGCAGCGACCCGCATTTGTGCCGTACGTGTTTGGCGGGTTGTGGGACTTTCTCCGCCAAAGGCGGTTCTTGTTGCTTGTTGTTGGCTACATCATCGTGTCGGCAGCATGGTTTGTCTACACGAATGCATCGTTGAATATCAGGGAAGCTATCGGGGTGGAGCCGAAGCAATATGTCGGTGCGGTGCAGGGCCTGCGGTTTGGTGGTAAGATGTTAGGTGGTTTCCTGCTGGGTTTCATCGCCGCTCGCTGGGGAGCCAAGGCGGCTGCCCTCGGGACGACCTTGTTTACTATTGCGGGAATCCTGTGGATATTGGGAGTACATGACCTCCCTTACCTGGGTGCCTTTGCTCTCTTTGGTGCCGCCGAATTGATGGGCGTCTACTTCCCCAACTACTGTGTATCCGCCTCCAAGCCGGAGAACACCAAGCGAAACCTGTCGTTCCTCTACCTGACTGGTATGCTGATTGGTCTTACGCCTGCCCTGCATGGCCTCATAGTGGATCTGGCAGGATTCCGTGCCAGTTTCCTGGCTGGTCTGGTGGCTGGTATTGTAGCACTGATCCTGGTCCTGATGCTGCCATACCGACCTCCACGTCGCCGGTGACATGTTTATGGTCACCCGCCGCCACGCGGCGATCTGTGCAACAGATAGTGTAACCTTAGCAGAGCCACTGCTCCGATGGATGATGCCAAAGCTAATAAGAGACCATTGAGGAAATCTCAAATAGATGGGAACGAATCGGCCGATCAAGAATAACAAACTCAATGAGCTTACCGGCACCCAGTGGCTGAAGTTCCAGAAGAGTTGGTTCGTCCACAATCCGCCGCCGCGCGGCGAAGAGACGCTGCTACATCCCGCCAAGTTTCCGGAGGACCTCTGCCAGCAGTTTATTGAATTCTTCACCAAGCAGGGCCAACTTGTGTTTGACCCGATGGCTGGTACTGGCAGTGCTCTATTAGCGGCGCTCCGCGCTGGCCGGCGGGCCATTGGCGTTGAACTAAATCCCGATTATGCTGAGCTGGCCCGCAGCCGTCTCAGCCAAGAGCATTGCGAAGACGAGTGGCGAGTGATCTGCGCTGACGCCCGCGACATTGATACGCTAAATATTGAGCCGGTTGACTACGTTATCACCAGTCCACCGTACTGGGATATGCTGCATAGGGAAGGCTTTGAAACCCAACAGCAGCGCCGCAAGGCTGAAGGTCAGGACGTTTACTACTCGGATAGCCAGCAGGATTTGGGCAATATCGGCGACTACCAGCAGTTCCTGGACGAGCTGGTTGCGATATATCAGAAGGTGGCGGAGCTAATGCGCCCTCGGGCGTATGCCACCATCATCGTCAAGAATGTCAAGAAGGGCGGTCAGGTCTACCCGTTAGCCTGGCACCTGGCGCTGCGACTGTCAGAATTCCTCCAGCTTAAGGA
>JALGTJ010000281.1 GCA_029821415.1 Candidatus Zipacnadia bacterium | reverse complement strand
ATCGCCACCAGCCCGCCCAGTCCCTCGCCGGTAAGGCCAACTTGCTGGCCGACTATCTCCGGGCGACCGAGCAGAGCATCTACCGCCTGGCAGGCATCTACGATGGCCTCGTACAGGATGTAGCTGTGGCGGTCGGGCAGGCCCCGGGGCGTCCACTGCTGCTGAGCATCAGGCGGATACCAGTACAGCCCCAGGTGAGCGAAGCCATCATTGGCCGGCGTGCGCTGGGCAATATCTCCATGATCCATAAAATGCACCACTGCCTGGGTGACCGGGCCGTCGACTGGGACATAATATGCGCCAGTGCACACCTTCCCGTACATACCATAGTAAGATAGAACTTCTCCATTGACCTGAGGCTGAAGCGGCCAACGCGCCAGCTCACTAAGGGCATCCTGCCAGAACTCGTCAAAGTCAGCGGGCCGTCTCACCACCGGTAGGTAAACGGTACCGCCGCTGGGACGAGGTGGAGCGGCCACGCCTGGAACTGTCAACACGCTCATCGCAATCCATATTAAGGCACGACAAATAATCCTCTGGGTAAACATCGTCCCTCTGCTCCATCGGGCGCTCCCTCCGCGCCTGACACTGCTAACATCGGCGAACAAGCAGACGCATTAGAGAGATACAGAAGCACGATAGTGTTACCGGAGGATTAACGAGGAGTAAAACGCGCTCGCCAGAGTCGGGCTAAAGGTTAGGCTACATCCTTTCCGGCGCGGAGATGCCCATCAGGCCGAGGATGTTAGCCAGCACGATGCGTGCACCTGCAACCAGCTTTAGCCGCGCTCGGCTCATAGTGGGGTTATCCGGGTTCAGGACGCGACAGTTGGTGTAGAATTGGTGAACATCCTGGGCCAGCTCGCGGGCAAAGTGCGGAAGGCGGTGCGGGGCCAGCTCCTCCGCCGACCGAAGGACCTCAGCAGGATAGTCAGCCAGCTTGCGCAGCAACGCCAGTTCGTCGGGGTGAGTGAGCAAAGAGATATCCCCGTCAACTTCCCGTAAGTAATCCGCACTCGCGGCCTCGCGCAAGATGCTGCACAGCCGTGTGTGCGCATACTGGACATAGTAGACCGGGTTTTCAGCACTCTGCTGCCGGGCCAAATCCAGGTCAAAATCCAGGTGGGCATCAACGCTACGCATTAAGAAGAAGAAGCGCACCGCGTCCCGGCCAATGTCATCAATCAGCTCACGAATAGTAATGATATCGCCACGCCGCTTGGAGAGGCTTAGTGGCTCGCCACCCTCCAGGAAGCGCACCGTTTGATAGATGACAAACTCAGCCCGCTTAATGTCAATACCCATTGCCGCCAGGGCTGCCTTCATTCGTGGCACGTAGCCGAAGTGATCAGGGCCCCAGACGTAGATAACGCGGTCAAACCCACGAGTGTAAAACTTATCGGCGGCGTAGGCGACATCCGAAGCAATATAGGTAGGAGCACCATCTCGGCGTACGAGCACCCGGTCCTCCTCATCGCCATATTCAGCAGTGCGCAGCCAGACGGCACCGTCCTTTTCGTAGGCGGCTCCGCTCGCCAGAAGGTGGTCAATCTGCTGCTGTACCAGGCCTTCGTCATGTAGCTTCCTCTCGCTAAACCACACATCAAACTCAATGCCCATGGCTGCACAATCGCGGCGCAACTGCTGAATCATCTTATCTTCAACCAAATCGACTCTTCTCCCAGCAGTTGTAGATAGCGGGCCTGCACGGAAGCCCCGAAGATCTGTAGTTGGGTGTTGGTAGGGGCGTCGTTGAGGTAATATTCCCGCTGGACCTCGTAGCCCACGGCCTTGAGCAGATTGGCCAGAGTATCGCCGAATGGCCCGCCCCGGGCGTTACCGATATGGATAGGCCCAACCGGATTGGCACTGACGAACTCCACCTGAACCTTCTGCCCCACCCCGACATTACTACGCCCATAATTCTCGCCTTGGGTGAGGCATTCAACAAGTGCCTCATGCAGCCAACGTGGGGACAGATAGAAGTTGATGAAACCAGGCCCGGCCACTTCTGCCCGCTCAACCAGAGGATCATCGGGAAGACTGTCAACCAACTCCTGAGCGATCTGGCGGGGATCTACCGCCAATTGACCAGCAAGCTGCATCGCGATATTGGAGGCAAAATCGCCGTGCTCCGGATTGCTAGGCGTTTCTATCCGAAGCTCGCAGGGCAGGCCCTCGTCGTGCTCGTGGTCAGACAGCACCTCCGAACATGCCTCCCGCAGCAAATTGGCCAGCTTATTCTGAATCATTCCTCTCCAACCTGTTCAATAATGCCGACAAGGCTATCCGGGCCCCAACTACCAATCCAACCAGATATGCAAGTGCTGGTAGACCCACTGCAGCAGTTGCGAACCGACCAGGACACCAATCAAAAGTTGCACGAATCCGCGATGCCACAGCGACACCACAACTGACGGCTTTCGGTGCGGATTGCGGCGCCAGTCATCGAGCAATTTATGGCCGGCATCCAGTCCCGCGGCCAACTGCTTATCGTTAGGCTCCTTGGTCGTCAGATACTGCTGGATCAGCCCCCCGACTGCGTAGCGAAACGACCAGCCCAGCAATACTACGATTAGCGCCAACACAGGTGCTACCAGCAGCAAGGGAGCGGCAATCAGAAAAGCCGGTAGGATGCCGGCGAGAAGGGTAGTCCCACAGCGGGGATGGACACGCGGCATTTCTCTGGCGATCTCACGAGTCGGATATCCGTAACGCTCAATGGCGTGTACGACCTTGTGCTCGGCTCCGTGGTAGGCAGCCAGAGGCGTGAGACGAACGACCACTAAGAATAGGAAGAAGGTGACCAGGTTGCCCACTATTTGCCATATTACGTATTGCACTCCTGCCGTGGGCGCCACCACCTGCAATAACACCTCTACCAGGGGAGTGCCGGTAACCTGCTCTATCATCCACAACACCACATAGCTCAGCACCAGTGCCACTCCACCCATCGCCATCAAGGCCAATCCCGTAACGACAAGCCGCCAAAAAGAGGCAGTGCCCAAGGTAGACGTGGACAGGTGCACACCGCCGACGACGGCTGTGCCGCCAATCCGGGGCCGAGCCGTCGGCACAAAACCGTTATCTTGGACAGTGTGATATGCTGATTCCACAGTAATGCGTCGGACTGACTTGCGTCTTCCTAGGGATTTGTGATAGACTAGCCACTTACAACAGTGTATTAGTT
>JALGTJ010000280.1 GCA_029821415.1 Candidatus Zipacnadia bacterium | reverse complement strand
TACAGTGTCGCCAGACCCCCAAAAGGACACAGTGTGTGGACGGTCGGCGCGCCTTCTGGACCACCACCCGTTTTCTGGTGTAAAACTGTAATATATGTCATAAACGCCCAAACTCCCGTCAATGACAGCAGCCTGAGCATCCGGGAAGCAGATCCAGATTTACGTGATGCATTCATAGGTGGTCCATCCTTCGTCAGTCTGCTCAGAAACGCCACCCCAGCTATTTTCGGCAGGCCGGGCATTTTCTCCTTCCTGCAACTGCCCGGAAGGAAAGTTGGCGCTCCAGGACGAACTGATATAGGCGTGAAAGCCGCTGGGTTGCGTGAAAGCCGCTGGGTTGCACAGACTAACAGGGGACACAGGTACCAATGTTTGATGTCATTACAGTTGGCAGCGCCACCGAGGATGTCTTCGTCAATATTGACGAGACCCAGCTCATCAGCTTCGAGGACGCCGATCACAGGACTGATTATCTGGCGTTGACCTACGGGGCCAAAATCAGTGTGGATAGCACTATACTTGACACCGGCGGGGGTGCAGTCAACACAGCAGCGACCTTCGCCAAAATGGGCCTGAAGACAGCAGCCTTCTCCAAGATTGGTCGGGATCTAACTGGAAAGCGGATCCTGGAGGATCTCGAAAGACGCGGCGTGGATACCTCCCTGTTCGTGCAGTGTCCCGAGTATCCAACTGGCATCTCTGTCATTTTGACGGGCTTTACCGGCGACCGCACGATACTCGTCTCGCATGGTGCGGCAAACTACCTACACGACGAAGAAATTCCCCGCGAGCAGATCGCTGAGGCGAAATGGCTCTATATCGGCTCGCTGCATGGGGAAAGTGCACTAATACTTGGCAAGATAGCCAAGTTCGCCGCTGAGCAAGGTGTCCGGGTGGCCCTCAATCCCGGTAGTAGCCAGTTCCAGCAAGGAATGGAGGGGCTGAGCGAGGTCTTCCGTAATACTACCGCCATATTCCTGAATCGAGCCGAGGCCTATCAGTTGACCGGCGTTAAACCAACGCGAGGGCCTACTGATGAGCGGCAGATGCTGCGGATGCTCCACCAGGCAGGCTGCCAGAACGTGGTGATGACTGTCGGCGAGGAAGGGTCCTGGGGCTATGACGGGCGCTCGTTCTATACCATACCTGCATATCCCAGCGAGGTGGTCTCGACGGTGGGCGCGGGAGACGCATTTGCCGCTGCCTGCGTGGTGGGACTGCATAGAGGCCTCCAGCTCAATGAGGCGATGCGTATTGGGGCGGCGAATGCTGCCTCAGTCGTCTCTCAATTCGGAGCCAAAGAGGGGATACTAAGCTGGCAGGAGGCACACGACTTCGCGGAAGCACACTCGGGACGCTCCCCTCAAGACCAGCAGTGGCAGGATGATTCGCGCCGCAATTAAGGAGGACTCATTTTGGACAAGCTAGCAGCAATACTTTCATACCTGGGCGTCGGTCTAACCGTCGGAACAATCTCGGCACTATTGGGAATCGGCGGCGGCGTGCTGCTGGTGCCGGCGCTGGTGTTCATATGGTCGTGCGAGATGCACACAGCAGTAGGTACCTCGCTGGCGGTGATAACCGTTGGCTCGCTGGCCGCGGCAACTCGCCATTATATGCTGGGCAATGTGGACTTCGCGCTGGCAGGGGCCCTTGCCGTGGGAGCTGTGGTGGGCAGCTTCTTTATCGGTGCGCCCCTGGCACAGATGATACCGGGAGAGACGCTAAAGAAGATCTTTGGAGTTCTGCTGGTAGTCTTTGGCCTGCGGATGATGGGGCTTTTTGCATACCTATCTCAGCTACTTCATATCGGCGGCGGCGGGTAGAACGCCGGCTGCCTTCACGATAGCTGCGCGAGCACACCAGCAGCAATTAACGGAATATTGATCTCGTGGTGGCCTACGAGGGTAATACCCTCCCCCCCGAACTCGCCAGCCCGCACCACCGGATTCAGCGCAGGTCGGTAGTGCCTGACGAAGTCCAGATTGACCCCAGTAAAGCCACCGATCTCGTAGCCCAGATTGCGCACCACGGCCAGCGATTTTTCAATAATCAGCGGGAGAACCACGGCTGAGCCGGCCACAATTATCACGCCGCCCTCAGCAAGTCCAGTAACCTGATGGGCGAAGATACGAAAATCCCGCAGGCTGGCGGCACCAATGGCGGCGCCATCGGCGGACGGATGCATATGATTTATGTCCGTGCCTAACGCAACATGCACAGTGGCAGGAATCCGCTG
>JALGTJ010000279.1 GCA_029821415.1 Candidatus Zipacnadia bacterium | reverse complement strand
AGTATCCCCACAGCTATTATACAGGGAGAGGCAATAGCTGTGACGAATTATTGTTTAGGGCATGCTTTACGACTGAGAAAGGGACAATTCACAATGGCAAGGAGCGACAGTGGACATCTTGCTAATGCTCAGCAGCCGGCGGTGGTAGAAGCCTCAATTAAGGACAGATTAGGCCAGCAACGGCTGAGTCTGACCTACGACAAAACGAAGCAGGCTTTTGCCTTGGGCGACGAGCGCACCCGACTGAGCATCTCGGAGTTCACCATCCAATTGACCAGCAAGGTTGGCACAGAGAAAACCGACCTGGCAGAGATACTAACGGCCGGTGCCCGGGCAGGCGGCGCTTACTGTCAATGGCCTGCCAGACAACGCCACCGTGCACATTAGCGCGCGGGTTGAAATGGGCGAGATGGCCTTTCCCTGTCGTTTGAGTCCCGAGGCACAGGCTGACCGAGTGATTCATATGGCGGACGGGATAGTTGTCAATCGGCATCTAAATGCGATTTACTCGCAGGACCGGGACGCCGGCGTGGAGTTCCAGGCTTCAAGCGTACTGTTAACCCCGAGCAAAGATGGCAACTACTTTCTGCTGGAAATAGAGAGCAGCGGAGGGGGCCAGCCACCACAAGTAGTCATGGTGCTGCAAGAGCACGTATTCCACCAGTATTCGCCATACTATCGGCCCTCGGTTCCTCGGCATTTCTCCCGCCCCATTTGTGGCTGGCTGTCCTATTATTGTCTGTTTGAGGACCCCGACGAGGAGCAAGTTCTGGCGATCGCCGACTTTGCTGCTGAGCATCTGGTACCCTTCGGGATGGAGTACTTCTCCGTGGAGATGTGGCAGGCTAACCATTTGCAAACGGCGGTTCAGCCCAATTATTGGAGCGTGGACCGCCGTAAGTTCCCCCACGGAATGAAGTGGCTAATGGACGAGATAAGAAAACGCGGCTTGAAGCCCGGGCTGTGGGCGGTGTTGTTTGGCACCGGCGATGAAGTCTTTCATGCGATGTGGCGGGAGTTGTTTCTGCACGATGAGACAGGAAAGCCCTTGCAAAACTGGAGTGGCTATTATCTGTTGGACCCGACCCGTACTGAGGTAAAGCGGATGATGAGCCGCTACGTGCGCCTGATGACCGACCAGTGGGGGGCGGAGTACCTGAAACTGGACGGGCTGTCTGCCCGAGCAGCCACCAGTTACAGTGAAGCATTCTTCCAGGTGCCCGAAGTCCGGCAGAGGTTTGCTGTCCCCGCCCAGGACCCTTTCCGCGATTGCCTGTTGACCCTACGCGAGGCAATGGGCCCTGACTGCTATTTCCTGGCCTGCGGCGGTGATTGGCAGGGAGCTTGCGTGGGTGTGGCCGACGGTGCCCGCATCAGCAATGACGTCTTCTACCACGGTGAAACGCCCGACTGGAGTTCGGTGGTACGTTCGGTGCGGGAAGCAGTCAAGAATCTGTTTTTCCATAATATTATCTGGCACAATGATCCCGACATTGTGGCTGTCCGGCCTCCACTGCCGCTGGGCGAAGCGGCAGCATGGACTACGGCCTTGGCGTTGCTGGGGCAAATAATGTTTGACAGCGATATTCTGCCTGACCTGGACAAAGAGCGAGTCGCGCTGCTGCAGCAAGTTATGCCGGTGGTGAACGCTAGGCCGAGCCAGCTTTACCCTCTGGAACTGCAGCCCATCATTGATCTGAAGGTTGTGCGGCCCTTTGGGCAGTGGGACGTCGTCGGCGTATTCAACTGGGAGGAAGAGGCAAGCTCGGAGCAGACTTTTGTCATCGAACTCTCTGCGCTGGGGCTGGATAGCAAGCAGGACTATTTGGTTTACGATTATGCGGACCATTCAGTCCAGGTGGTGACGAGCGGTAGCTTTTCGGTAACCCTGCCGCCGCACGGCTACGCGCTCTTCAGCGTCCATAAGCTGCAGCAGGTACCTCAGGTCATTTCCACCAACCGCCACGTCGCCCAAGGGGCCATCAGTCTGGAGCAGGTCGCCTGGCACCCGCGCCTTGTGGCGCTGACTGGCAGGTCTCGGGTAGTGGGGCGGCATCCGTATGTACTGAGCGTATGGGTCCCGCCGGGCTACGAGATCAAAGCTGCGGAGGCCAAGCGGGCCCAGGTAAGCTATCAGCAAGTGGGCCGATTGCTGGAAGTGACGCTGGAAGCGGCCCGGAATGTAAGTGCCCGCTGGAAGCTGCAATTTGCCCGAACTTGAAGACTGCCCGGTTCGGCGGGGATGT
>JALGTJ010000278.1 GCA_029821415.1 Candidatus Zipacnadia bacterium | reverse complement strand
CAACACTCCGAGACCCCACCCGTCTCTGCAGAATACCTAACGAACCAAGCCGATACGCTGAGGAGGCCAGAATATCATAAAGGCCTTACCCATAAGATTGACTCGGGACAGCGGACCCCACTCGTGTCCATCGTTGGAGTTGCCGCGGTTGTCCCCGAATACCACCACGTAGCCCGGAGGGACCTTATAGGGCGGAGGAAGGCCTGGCCAGTAATCGGGAACAGGGCATCGGATATATGGCTCGTCCACCGGCTTACCGTTGCGATATAGCTTGCCATTGCGCGGTTCCAATACATCACCGGGCACGCCAACGACGCGCTTGATAAAATCTTTTTCCTCACGTGAGGCCTGCGGAGGAGCCTCAAACAACGATATCCCCGACTTGCGGCTCTCTCAGATAGTAGATGAACTTGCTGACCAGAATGCGGTCACCAGGCAGCAGCGTCGGCTCCATAGACCCCGAGGGAATGTAGAAGGCCTGCACCACAAAGGGACGCAGGATGAAAAAGACCAGTAGTACAGCAACAAGCCCAGAGTCAACGAATTCCAGCGTAGCAGCCCGCGTCTGCTCCAGAAAGCGCATCCGCGAGATGCCCGCGCGCAATGCTGTTATCCCACCCAACAGCGCGAGCATATGCCAGGGGTTTTGAAAGGCAAGCATATCTTGCATCGCTCACAAAGCCGTACCTTCAAGAGTCTGTATCTTCGCTGAGATCTTCGGAAGCCTCCGAGGATTCCACCATTTCGTCCCCGCTCTCGTCAACGGTCTTGCTCTCCGGCTCCTCATCGGCTTGCGTCTGGGGTTCTTCACCGACTTCAGGCTCACTGGCAACCGCTTGGGCCTCCGGACCTGTCGCCGGCTCTTCCGTATCCGCAACAACGGTATCCCGGACAACCGGCCGCCGCCGCTCCTTGAGGCGAGCAGCCCGTTCGTGACGACCGCGCCGCACGATCTCAACATCAACCACTGTTGGCGAGTGCAGTGGGAATGTCCGCTCAACGCCGATTCCGTAAGTAACCCGCCGAACAGTAATACTGCGGTTGATTCCGCCACCTTTGCAGGCGATGACGGTTCCTGCGAAGGTGTGGATCCTCGTCGCTGCCTCATCACTACCACCCACGGGAATGCGCAACCGTACCCGCACACTGTCGCCCGGTTCGATCGGGGGAATATCCTTCTTCATATATCTGTTTTCCACTCTTGTTATCAGATCAGTCATCAGGGGTTTCTCCTAACCACCATTCGGCTACCAGATGGCGGCCGTTAGTGTTGCCAGGCGCGGGGTAGGCCGAAGAAAGCAGTTTACTCCCGGTTGCATTCTGCTTCTATCTCGGCTAGTAACTCGCGGGCCTGTTCAGTAAGTTCAAGTTGCTCCAACAGCTCCGGACGCCGCTCGCGCGTGCGGCGCAGTGCTTGCTTGTATCGCCAGCGACGAATCTTCTCGTGATGCCCACTGAGTAGCACCTCTGGCACCGACATCCCCCGCCATGTCACTGGTCGGGTATAGTGCGGATACTCCAGCAAGCCGCTGGCAAATGACTCGTTGTGCAGTGATGCCGGGTTGCCCAACACTCCCGGCAGAAGCCGAGCCACAGCCTCAATGACGACCAGCGCAGCCGGCTCCCCGCCTGTCAGAATGTAGTCGCCGATGGACAACTCCTCGGTGACCACGCTCTGGCGGACTCGCTCATCAACACCCTCATAATGTCCACAGATTAGGATCAATTGTGCTTGCTGGGCCAACTGCTCAGCTTTGGCCTGGTCAAACTGCTGGCCCTGGGGCGTGAGCAGAATCACCGGGCAGTCCGGACCGGCCTCGCGTAGCAGATCTTCAACCGCCAAAGTCAGCGGCTCGGGTTTCATCACCATCCCCGCCCCGCCTCCATAAGGATAGTCGTCAACCACCCGGTGCTTGTCTGTCGCCCAGTTGCGCAGATCGTGCACTTGCACGGTTAGTGCCCCGACCTGCTGGGCGCGCCCCAACATGCTGCACTCAAGAGGCGAGCTGAAAAAGCCTGGGAATATGGTGATGACATCAATGCGCATAGCACTCCGCCTGATTCCCCAACAAAGGTTAGCCAGCCCAGCCCTTAGCTGTTCGGGATGACCAGGTTAGTTTCGCCCACCGTGCGCTGGCGAATCTCGACCACCACGTCATCTTTGGTGACGATCTCCTGACCGCCAAGGACTTCAGCGAGATTGTCACCCTCTTCAACCTCCACCTGACTCTCTAGTGTGCCGCGAATGATCTCCTCACCGAGTTCCAATTCCTCCACTTGCTTTATACGCCCGAGCAGCACTTCGCGCACGCTTCGCTGCTTCTCCTTCTCTTGGTTCACCTGCTGGCGGACAGCCATCGCTTGCTGGATATTGCTCCTCTGCAGTTCTGTGATATAGGGCTGAGTGCGGAAGTCAATCTGCTGAATTCGCTGATCGATTTCCTCAATGCTGCGCTGCAGCTCCTCTTTGAGCTGCTCCTTCAGCCGATCGGTCACAATTGATCTGAGTATTACATTGCGCTTGATAACTACGCCCATCGTGACTCCTCCATTTGTCGGCAGATACCCTGTCGCTAAGCGACGCGAGATGCTCCTGGGTCAAGATATCCTGAGTTAAGAGATAATGTCTACCGTGGCCTGCGTGTTGCGCTTTTTGGCAGCAGCACCAACCACGGTGCGAAGCGCGTCGGCAGTCCGGCCGTGCCGGCCAATGACCTTACCCAGATCAGATTGAGCGACCTCAATCTGATAGACGGTCATACCACCACGCTCTACCGGCCTTATCTGCACTGCTTCCGGCTCATCTACAACAGTTCGTACGAGATACTCCACAAGTTCTTGCATGCTGATAAACCTCTCAGCGCCGCGGTTAACGCCAGACTATTGAGTAGCCTGCGCCTCCTGGAATGATTTCATAATTCCAGCCTTTGTGAGCAGCGACCGCACCGTCTCACTGGGTTGCGCTCCTACACCCAGCCAGTAAAGTGCGCGCTCCTCGTTAATCTCAATCGTCGCGGGGTCAGTACGGGGATTGTAGTAACCAATCTCCTCAATGGCGCGGCCATCTCTGCTCTTACGCTGATTCACCACCACGACGCGAAAGTGGGGTTGGTGACGCGCCCCCGCTCGCTTTAGTCTAATTCTGGTAGCCAACTTCAACTGCTCCCTTCTGATACTACGCTTTTAAGATCAATACGCCATATCAAGACTTGCCTAACTGCAACCCGCCAATTTGCAGGTTCTTGCCCTGTGTCATCGCCTGCATCATCTTGGACAACTCGCGGTACTGCTTAAGCACAATATTGACGTCCTGAACGGTGGTGCCACTACCGCGAGCGATACGACGCTTACGGCTGGCATTCATAATATCAGGTCTGCGACGCTCCTCTTTGGTCATTGAATTGACAATTGCATCCACTATATCCAGCTCGCGCTCATCAATGTCGGCGCTGGAAAGCTCCGGCAGCTTAGCCGCGCCTGGTATCATCTTCATTAGCTGATCCAGCGGGCCCATGCCCCGAATGCGATTAAGATGAGTGCGAAAATCCTCCAGATCAAATTCCGCCGACAGCAGCTTCTCCTGAAGTTGCCGGGCCTCTTCCACGTCAACCATCTGCTGCGCCTTCTCAATGAGCGTCAGCATATCACCCATCCCCAGAATGCGCTGGGCCATCCGGTCGGGATGAAACAGATCCAGCGCGTCCATCTTCTCCCCGACACCCACAAACTTTATCGGCACGCCGGTCACAGCGCGAGCCGAAAGCGCGGCCCCACCGCGAGCATCCCCGTCCAACTTGGTGAGGATTAGACCATCCAACTCAACGCGCCGGCTGAACTCTTCCGCTACGTTGACCGCATCCTGGCCGGTCAGCGCGTCTATGACCAGCAGCGTCTCGGCTTCATCAAAGCTACCCTCAATCTGCTCGATCTCATGCATCATCTCCTCGTCAATATGGAGGCGACCGGCGGTGTCAATGATTACAGGATCACTGACCGCGGCCCGGGCAATGGCCACCGGGTCATTCTCGCCCATAGTAAAGACCGGAACCTCAACCTGCTCGCCGACCTGCTGGAGCTGCTCAATTGCGGCCGGGCGGTAGATATCAGTGGCACACAGCAGGGGCTTACGGCCCTCTTTCTGGATACGCCAGGCCAGCTTGCCCGCAGTGGTCGTCTTCCCGCTGCCTTGCAACCCACAGAGAATTATTACCGTCGGCGGCTGGTCGGCGTAGCCCAGCGGTACTGCCTCGTCGCCCAGCAGGTGCACCAGTTCCTCGTGGACTATCTT
>JALGTJ010000277.1 GCA_029821415.1 Candidatus Zipacnadia bacterium | reverse complement strand
TCTTCGGGGGAACTGGACAGCAGAGAGTGGTAGGCTCGTTGAATACTCCCCAGCGGGGCAAGTAGCGTGGACCATAGCGGGTCAAGCACAGTGGGAGAACTATATTGTCGAGGTAGTGGTACGTTCTGGAGATGGAAACCATGTCTACCTTGCTGCGCGATGGCAGGACGAAGACAACTACTACGCACTGCAGTATCTGGAATGGCCGGCGCGATGTATGCGAATTGTACGAATTAGTGGTGGTAGGCAGGTGATCTTGGCTGAGAGTAGGCATATGCCAGATCTGCGTGTGCAGCCGCCGACTCACCTGGCGCTGGCAGTAAGGGGGTCGCAACTGCGGGCCTACAGAAATGATGAGCTGGTGCTGGAGGCCTACGACAGTCAGTTCGGTCATGGCCGGGTTGCGTTGGGAGTTGCCGGCAATTATCCGGTCTGGTTCTACAGCGTTGACGTCTTCCAACTACCACCTGGCGAGCAGCAACTACCGGCGGTGCAGCTTTCTCAGCCGGTGCAGCGCCACGGTTTCTATCGGGACGAAGATCAGGCCCAAGTCAAGTTCATCGTTTCCTCCGAAACCGACGCCGCGGATTTGACAGTAACACTGGCGCTGGAAAACCCGCTACCCCACCCAGGGGCAGCTACGCCGTGAAGAGATTGAGCTGGGCCGGTTGCCGGCCGGCGAGCAGCGCGAGGTGGCGTTTGAGTTTCAACCCAAACTGTGGCGGTCGGGTAATTACCTACTTACTGTAAAGGTGCACGACCTAATCCGGATAGGATGTTAGTCAACTGCTGGGGGGAAGGCGATCCGGCGCGGTTGGCTCAGTTTGGCTTTAACCAGGTCAAAGTTTGGCAAGATTTTACCTTGAGTCGCTGGACGAATGGCGAATACCAACAGCCTGATAATCCGATGAGGATGTTCCAGCCAGATGCCGCCCCCCAGCGCCAGCACATCATTGATATGTTCGACGAATGTCTCAAGCACGGGATGTGGGGATATATCCAGATTGAGTATTTGCGTCGCGTCCCGGAGGGAATAGAGGAGGCCTACGCACAGAAACGTAGTGGGCAGGGGTTGCAGGAACGCAGCACGGGCTTTTTTGGGCGGGAGCAGCCCCGTCCTAATCCCTGGCATCCGAGGGTAGCGCAGGTTATTTGCGATTACTATCGCAAGGCCTTATCTGCGTGGCGAGATCTACCTGCTTGGCACGCGGTGCTCTTGAACAGCGAGTCAGAGTGTAACCTGGACGTCTACGGAAACGACTATTGGTTGCAGATGGCCAAGCAGGAGCTGGGTTTTGAAGTACCCGAAGACGCCACCGACCCGTGGGGCGCTAAGGGCCGACCCTTGCCCGAGGACGGGATTGTTGATGCGAACGATCCCTATTATCGGTTTTACCGGTGGTGGTGGGAACGTGGGGAGGGGCAGGGAGTGCTGCATGCCAAGGTTGCTGAGGCCATCCATCAGGTGCGGCCAGACGTGGTGACTTGGCACGATCCGGCTTTGCGCCAGCCTTTTGTTAGGGGACGACTGGCTGGTCTGGATCAGATTCTACACTGGTCTTATGCCCATCCCAACGTCGCTCGCTTTCCTCTGATAGCCGACCAGTTGAAGCTGGCGTCCACCGAGGCGCAGGAGAGCGTCCTGATGGTCCAACTGATTGTCTGGGGGACGGTAGCAATTCCCCCGCGTGGCCCACACTGGGGGTATGTCAGGCGGGATGGGCAGATGTATCTACCGGCCCACTCGCCGACGATTGTTCGAGAGGCCACATGGTTAGCTCTATCGCGGGGTATTGACGGGCTATCCTATCACGGGCTGGAGACAGTTGACCGGCAACGGATGACCCGCAGCGATCCCCGCATCCGTGCAGAAGGGATAGGTTATCGTGGCTATCTGTACAGCAACCCGGATACGCTGCTGGCCGTAAAACAGATGAGTGAACAGGTTGTCCAGCCTTACGGGATGGTCATAAAGCGACTCCAGCCGGCCAAGGCGCCGGTGGCCATGCTGCTTTCCACAGCCAATTCGGTGCTGCCCTGCCGGGGTGCCGAGGACTTTATAGCTGATGAAGCCGGATGTATGTACGCCAAGCTGCAAGCTGCGCATATCCCGGTGGTGCCGTTGTATGAAGTTGATCTGGAGCAGCGAGGCCTGGATGGATATAAGGCCATAGCACTGCCGGGATGCCGGGTCCTGCCGCGTCACATCTACCGGATCATACGCGAATTTGCCGACAGTGGAGGAATTGTAATTGCTGACCAATATTTGGAGCCCGAATTTCCCAATGTTGTCCAATTGCCCAGAGAAAACAGTGTTTGGGGCGGCGAGGCTGCCATCCAGGAGGAAGTCTTAGCCCAGGCGCAGGTAGTCCGGCAAGCATTAGCAGGGAAGATTCGTCGGTGGGCAGACTGCGACTCACCATCGGTTATTCTGCAGACTCTTGAAGAGGGAGACACTAAGTATTTGTTCGTCATAAATAACCTCCGTCGGGCCGGCGACTACCTCGGCCCATGGGGAAAGGTTCTGGACGATGGGGTTGCGCAATCCGTTCGCATTCGTGTCCACCAGGTGGGCGGCGTCATCTATGAGGCGCTGGCCCGGCAGGTAGTTGAGGCCCAGGTGGACGGAGAGTGGCTTACCTGGCAAGTAGAGCTGGGGCCGGGCGAGGGCAAGATATTTGTAGTGAGGCCTAATCCGATCCAGGAGTTAGCGGTTAC
>JALGTJ010000276.1 GCA_029821415.1 Candidatus Zipacnadia bacterium | reverse complement strand
CTGTCTGTAGAGGCTAAGCGGCTGGTTGAAGAGGGAGTACTGGGGCAGATTGTGTCGGCGCGAGCGCAATTTGGCTTTGACTATCCGCCTATCCCCGGGGCCTTTCGGCAAATTAAGAAGCTTCACCGGGGTGGCGTCTTTATGGATGTAGGCAACCACGGTGCGGCTTTGATAACCATGCAATAGGGGTAGTAGATACTTCGTTTGCCACCACCGCAACGCAGAACCTGTTGGAGATTAACGGGGCAGAGCGGACGCTGGTGGCTCAAGGAGTGTTGGGACAGACTCCCAGCGGGGTGCTGCGAGTCGTAGAGACCTATGAGGGGGCTCAGGAGTATTTGCGGATTGAATCGGACTGCCGGAATATGTATCAAGAAGAGATTGAGGCATTCGCCAGAGCGATTATCAACGACACGGACCCACCAATGGATGGCGAGGAAGGGGTATGGAGCCAGCGAGTGGTGGAGGCAGTCTACCAATCAGCAGAGACAGGAAAACTGGTGAGAGTGGCCGACGTATAAAGACGCAGGTAGATTGGGCCATGCGCATCCCCGGATGGGAGCAGTCTTGTCAATAACCAGCAACAACAGTAAGGCATAAGAGAGGCGACAGATGTGGACAAAGGAATAGCCCCATTGGCGGTAATAGCCAGCGGAATAATGCTGCTGGCTATGGTGCAGTCGGCACAGGCACGGCCTGTTTTCCGTAAGCCGGTGCCCGACGGAGTCGTGGAGTTGAGTTGCAGCGTGAGGAGTTTTGTGGAATTGAAGGACGGCTCACTGCTATCTGCCGACGGGCAAGTATCAACGGACGGGGGGCTAACGTGGAATAAGACTAAATCATTCGGCGAAGGGGTCGGAGGCAGTGGGATAATCCGTCTGCAATCGGGAGCTTTGGCCCTGAGTGCGGGCGGTTCGGGAATGGTCGGATGGTGGCAGCCACTACGGGTGTGGCTTTCCCGTGACGAGGGCAATAGCTGGGAAGGCCCATATTCAGCAGAGCTTCTGGGAGGACCGCTGAGTGACACCATGATCCAGCTCAGCAGCGGTCGGCTATTGTGGCCGACGCGAGCGTGTCTGGCTAACTATGCTCACCCCGAATTCAAGTACTACGACGCCTCCAGCTATGGCCAGTGGCGTGGCCACCGAATTCAGATCTCCGGCCATTATCACTATCCGGAGCTTGATATAGCGGCAGTAGGCTACTCCGACGATGAAGGCAAGAACTGGGCTGTGGGCAGCACAGAACACTCTCTGTGGGGCGAGGCCAGTGGACAGCCCAGGACTTTTCTCTCGGCCTCCGGTGTTCTGATGGGATGGTTTGATGCCCGCGGTATTCCAGGGCCTAACGCCGAGGTGACAGCCTGTGATGAACCAAATGTGGCCGAGACCGCCGACGGCAGGGTCTTGTTTATGGCCCGTTCGACCGTGGGACGGTTAGTCTACAGCTACAGCAGCGACCAGGGCGAAACCTGGACAGCGGTGCGCCCTACCGCGCTGGCTTCCTCGTATTCACCACCACGACTGCGCCGAATTCCACAGACGGGCGATCTGATCTGTGTCTGGAATCAGGTCTCACGCGAGGAGATCCGGCGAGGCTACCGACGGGGGAGACTGTCGGTGGCAATATCCAAAGACAGCGGTGCAACCTGGGAGAACTTCAAAACATTGGAACTCAGCGAGGGGCTGAAGGATATAGATCATATTAAGCCGGAGTATCCGATCACACCAGTGACAGCCGCGCTTGATGTCGGCCAGCTACCCGACGGGTGGGCCACCTTCGACTACGCTAATGTCTGCTTCGGGAATGGGAAGGTCTTTATTATGTACTATCGGGGCTGGCTTGAGGAAAGCAAGAATGACGAGGGCGAACCGACGGCACGCAAGGCAGGAGAATCCGTTATGCGTATCTATCCGTTGGAGTGGTTCTACCAGTAGCTGAAAGATGGCCCCGCTCTATTGGCTGTCCTTTCCGTTGATTCCCATACCCAGGCATAGCGAAGACCAATAATATAGTGGCGTTTATCGGCAAGCAGGGAACTGTGTAATGGCAAGCAAGCAGATGCGTGCTCTCGTAGTTGATGACGACCCGGGTATGCAGAATCTGGTGGCCACGATCCTGGAGAAGGG
>JALGTJ010000275.1 GCA_029821415.1 Candidatus Zipacnadia bacterium | reverse complement strand
ACAAACTTACCATTCAGGTACACAAGCCGCTGTGCTGTCTCACTCATAGTGTGTCCTCCTAAGTAAATCAGTCAAACCGCTTGCCGCCGTTTATAGCGATGTTCTCGCCAGTGATATACCTGGCTTCATCCGAGGCCAGGAAGGCCACAACCGAGGAGGCGCGACCGTATTCACCGTGATGTTGTATTCGGCCAACTCACCGGCCAGCGCCCGGGTCAAGGCCTCCACACCACCTTTGCTGGCGACGTAGTGTGCCGCACCACTCCCCCCACCAGTGCGCGCCGAGATGGAGCCCATATTGATGATGCGCCCCTCCCCGAGCTGCTTCATACCGGGAATCACATACTTCGAGCAGAGGAACGTGCCGGTAAGATTGATGGCGATCACCAGATTCCACAGCTCCTCGTCCATCTCGTCCACCGGCACATTCTTGATGACATCCCCCGCATTGTTTACCAGTATACCGATTGGCTGCTCGAAATGGTTGGTGATGGCCTCCACTCCAGATTTGACTTGACCGCTGTCGGTAACATCAATATGGACGGCAAACACCTCCATACCATTGGCGGTGAGCTTCTCCGCCAGGGCCTCCGCGTTGGCCTTGCTCTTGTTGTAGCAGCAAGCCACCTTAGCACCCTCTTCCGCCAATCGCTCAACACAGGCAGCACCCAGACCCGTAGCACCTCCCGTAATCATAGCCACCTTGCCAGCTATGCCCTTCATCAGGCCTTCCTCCTTCGTGACAGACTCCAGCCTAAATCACAACTTGCTATTGATATTCCTCCTTCATCCGTTCCCCGACGGAGGGTGCGATTCCTTCTTCGACACAAGTCGGAGGGCAGCGCAAGATGCCCGACTGAAGCACAGCCCAAATGCGGTCCGCTCATCGCGGCTTAGCTGTTGCCTTCGAAGTACGCAATCGTCTTACCCAGGGCCTCGAACTGCTGCTGAGCGCGCTGCTGATCCCAATTGGTCCGGAACTGGAGCAGTCGCGGCTGGATGCGCTCGGTGACTGGGCAAAGCCCTTTGCCGTACTTCTGCGGGGTGCCCTTGTAGAGCGGGCAGTGATTGGGACAACCCCGCCCATAGAATCTTTCCTCGGTGAAGACCGGCTCCAGATAAATTGGGCGCCAGGCCCCATATATCGGATCGCCACCGAATTCCACATAGCGGTCGCGGAACTGATGCCAGGTGATTTCGTCGGTGTCAATGAGCACCGTATAGCACCAGTAGCTGTTGACATAGCCTTCGGGGACTTCTTGTGGCCTGAGCCAGTCGCAATCTCCTATCACCTCAGCGTACCCCGCTGCTACTGCCTGTCGCCAACTGACCAGGTCATCAAGCCGCTCGAGCTGACCCAACGCAGCGGCGGCGCAAAGCTCAGGGAGGCGGTAGTTCCACCCCAGCGTCAGGTGGCGAGCAAAGCCAGGGTCCTGGCGAACCTCCCGCGGCGGCGCAGTAGTAGCCGCTGATTCAGCCTCCAGCGTAGAGAAGCCGAAACACATGCCGTAGCGGACCTTGCGGGAGTAATCCGGGTCGTCGGTGATGACGATGCCGCCGTCGCCGCAGGTCATATGCTTGGAGCCCTGGAAGCTAAAGCTGCCCATATGGCCGATCGTTCCCGCCAGCTTCCCCTTATACTGGGCAAGGAAGGCTTCGGCACAGTCTTCAATCACTACAAGATTGTGTTCCTCAGCTATTGCCATTATCGCCTCCATATCCGGCGACTGCCCGTAAAGGGCCACGGGAATAATAGCCTTAGTGTACGGGGTGATCCGCTCGCGGATGGACTCGGGATCAATGTTGAAAGTGTGCGGGTCAATATCCGCGAAGACCGGTACAGCATTCTGATAGATGACGACAAGTGCCGTAGCCGCTGCCGTCAGCGGCGGGATAATTACCTCGTCCCCCGGCCCGACGCCGGCCGCCATCAGGCATGAGTGCATAGTGCCGGTGCCCGAATTGTGAGTAATAGCGTAGTTGACCCCGAATTTCTTGGCGAAGGCCTGCTCCAGGCGCATATTAAACCCGGGGGAACTAGTGTTAGGGGAACTAGTGTTATGCCACCCGTAGTCCAGCACTTCGGTAACATATTTATACTCGTTGGCCCGCGGGGTGTTGATATCCGCGGCCGTCTCTGGCCACCATGTCATAATGACTGCCCTCCCTGCATCCTGCCATCCATCCAGGAAGTTATTCGCTCAATGTTCGCTGCGACTCTCAACGTCTCCTTCCCCCATCTCAAGGAAGACGCAGCACCACCCGGAAGCCGATGTCGTTACCCGCGTTGGTAGGTGCGCTGTTCTGGCGGAAGCCCACGGCAGCGGGATTGATGTCCGTGCCGGCACTCCAGCCCGACCCGCGCAGTACCTTCGTCATCCGGTTATCATAACGCGCCGACCCGTCAGTGGGCGCGTTGTCATATCTGAAAATATAGTCGTCCAGACACCACTCGCAGACGTTTCCGTGCATATCATACAGGCCCCATGCGTTAGGTTTCAATTGGGCGACCTGATGGGGGTGTCCCTCACTGTTGGTTGATGCCCAACCGTAGTTCTCGTAGACGCT
>JALGTJ010000274.1 GCA_029821415.1 Candidatus Zipacnadia bacterium | reverse complement strand
ACATTGGCTGGTTGTTGGCGATCTGTGGTGTGGCCGTAGATTGCATTAATAGCTCATCCGAGCGTCTCTCTAATGCCCGGCCGTTACATTCCGTATACCAACCCCAGCATTGTTTCTCCCACCTGCTTGAGAGCGTCGGGGTCGCAGTACTCGGGACTGTCGTCAACTGTATGCCATACCGGCGGAACAAAGTCAATGATGTCAACTGCGGGAATGCCAGCCGCGTTGATAAAGGGTATGTGGTCATCGATAACACCGACCTGGGAGCTGCGCTTGAAGGCGTCGTGACCGAGGAATTCGGCGATATCCCAGATGTGATCTACCAGTTGGGGGGCGACGGCCTGCGAGTTTGGCTCGATGCGCAGGTCAAAGTAATCATTTCCGCCCATATCGGTACGGACAGGGACGCGCGGATTATGCTTGGACTGTCCGCCGACCAGATCAAGCACGATCACCCGATCAGGCGGTTCAATCTGCACGGGCCAGTTATGAGCCATATAATTTGATCCCATACAGAATCCTATGTAGGGCAGTTCGCTGCCGCGTTTGCCGGAGTCTTCCGCGTCAAAGAAAGCCAGATAGACTGGGCTGGGCGGTGGCTGCTGGCTGAATATGCGGGCCAACTCCAGAAGAATTGCCACGCCGGAGGCGCCGTCGTTGGCCCCGGGTATCGGATGATCGCGCAGGTCGGGGTCAGGATCCTCGTCCGCTACGGGTCGGGTATCCCAGTGTGCACCGATCATAGTGGTTACCCCGGGTGCTTGGGATGAAAAGACAGCGATAAGATTGGTGAAGTCGTATGGGCCCCCGAAGGGGGTAGTAGCGCTGAATGGCTGTTGGATCAGGCTATCAGCCAGAGGAGAGAGGGTAGAAATCATCCACGCGAGCTGAGCCTCATGGCCAGCGGAGCCCGGCATCCGCGGGCCAAAGTCGCATTGGTGTTCTATGTCAGCACTCTACCGGAGTGACGCCGGTGTCGTCCCCGCCGCCACCACCGCAAGAACTGCATCCAGCAAATAGTACGGCCACGGCCAGTAGCAGTAGCCGCATCTTCGGACGATCTATCCGAAAACCGGTTAGTTTGTTCGCCATCAACAGTCTCCTTACTATTAGGGCTTGACCCGCCAGGGTTATATACTAACTCTCATCACAGCCCCTCTTCTTCGCCATTCAAGCGCTCAGCCCTTGGCCTGGGGTTCAGGGCGTGGTTGACAGTATATCACACGAATCGTAGAATCAACACCACTACGTTGTAGATACTGTGTTTCTTTGACTGTTAGGAGCAGCAGATGCGAGTATCCTCCTGAACCCGGCTGATGATCGTCAGGAGGGCAGGCGCTGTCCGCGACGCTCAGCAAGTTGAGTTGCAACATCGGGGGGCCGGTTAGGGATTACTGGGGCATCTTAGATCTGATACCGGTTCAATGCAGTCAAACTCGGCGGCTCAGCCGTGTTGCTGGCCATCTTCCCTTCCTATTCCTTCAGCCGAAGTGTTGCATTCTCTACTGGGGATTTGGGGGATTGGTAATGATATTGTTGACTTGCTGTGTGACGACTTGAAATCAGGGAGGGAATAGAAGATGCTCAGCGGTTGCTATCTTCGAAATGGTGCTGAATTCTACATAGCGATAAACAATAAGGGCCTCTGGCCGAATCTGACAATGCTTCCTGGCGGAGAGATCGGGGCAGTTGTTTACAATCAGCCTAGTCACGGTTATGGAGAAGGTGACGTCGAGCTGTGGGTGAGTGGTGACGGAGGCACGCTTTGGGAGCTGCGCAGCGTGGTCTCCGACCACAGTGAAGACCCGGAACTGGTGCGAATGAATCATGCGGCGGGGCTGAACGCTAACGGTGATTTCGTGGTGCTGGTCAGTGGCCACAGTGCCGGCCGACGGCCGCCGACCTTGCCGGTACAGGTGTGCATCTCGTCGGATGGCGGCGAGACCTGGCGCCGTCAGGTTACCGATATCCCCCATATTCCATTCGGGGACATAGTCTGCAAGCCCGACGGGACCGTGGTTAGTGCCATGTACACCAGCGAGGCGGCCGACGTTGACTGCGGGCCGCCAGGCGTAGTGCTGTTGGCCAGCGAAGATGGTGGGCTGACTTGGAATGAGTGGCAGCGACTGCCGGGCAATTGTAATGAGACAGCTTTGCTGCGGTGCAGCAACGGTAGGTGGTTGGCAGCGATGCGCACACTTGCCCCGGTCCGCGACGACGTCCTTTATTACAGCGGAGGGCCACTGCAGCTTACTATCTCCGAAGACGAGGGAAGGACCTGGAGCAGCCCGATGCCGGTCTCTTTGCCCTGCCAGCACCCTGCCCACCTGTTGGAACTGCATGACGGGCGCATCCTACTGACCTATGGCAGCCGCATTCCCGGTCAGCATGGCGTAGTAGTTCGGCTGAGTGATGATTACGGAGAATCTTGGTCTATGCCGGAGCCGCTTATATCCGTCTCTGCCCAAACTGACTGCGGGTATCCGTCCAGCGTTCAGCTAGAAGACGGTCTGATCGTCACTGCCTACTACTTCGGTAAACAGCCACACACGCCCCAGGACGCTCCTCCCACGTCCGTTCCCTGGCATCACCACTATCATATGGGTGTGGCTCGCTGGTATGCCGGGTGATGTCTTGCTTGGAAAGAGGATGCGGCGTTTGCTGAGCTGTTTCTATGCGATTGCGGCAAGGTAAGTTGCTACTGGGGCGTCATTGATTTGCGTATCTCGGCGAGTAGTTCCTCGGCTGCCTGTGATATCTTGACGCGGCGCAGCACTTCCCCATGACGGAAGATCACACCGTACTCACCCCCGCAGGCCAATCCGAAGTCGGCTTCTTTCGCCTCGCCCGGTCCGTTCACCTCACAACCCATCACCGCCACGACGATTGGTCTGTCAATCTCCTGGAGTGCCTCCTGAACCTGCTCGGCAATGGGGCGCAACTCCACCTTGCAGCGA
>JALGTJ010000273.1 GCA_029821415.1 Candidatus Zipacnadia bacterium | reverse complement strand
GGCCATGGCACGGTTGTCGCTCTGCGACCAGGGATAGTACATTTGACGCTCGCGAGGGCAGTTGGGCTGAAAAGCGCCGATGATGGAGATTTCACGCATTATAAAGGCGTCGAAAGGGTCAGGAAGGAGCAGTTCGCCAGAGAGCGCCCCTGCCACCACCACCCGGGCTCCCGAAGGTGCGAGGCTAACCAGAGTCGTTACCGCCTGGGGGTTGCCACAGGCTTCAATGAAAACGGAGATACGTTCATTGGGCGCGATTGCCTCAATACCGGAACGTAGCTCTTCCTCAGATTCAGCGTGAATGGTGTTCTTGATACCGACGCGATGGGCCATCTCAAGGGCTTCGGGACGAATGTCAGTGACAATGACAGGGTAAGCTCCCATGATTTGTGCCAGTTGAGTGGCAAGCAGTCCAACGACGCCAGCGCCAGCGATGAGGACCCCCTCGCCTATGTGTAGCTCGGCACGCTCGACGGCGTGCGCTGCGACGCTGGCGAGAACAGTAAAAGCAGCAGCCCTATCGCTTACTCCAGCAGGGATAGGCTGAACCCAGGAGTCAGCAGTACGTTTTACGTAATCTGCATGATAACAACTGGTAGCGACGCGGTCGCCCACTGTGAACCTTTGGATCTCAGCTCCTACCTCTTCAACGCGGCCTACGAGGCTGTAACCGAGGCGACCTGGCCCGCCAATTATGCCCTGAAGTGTAGCACGCTCAGTACCGACGCTGATGAGTGAACAAGTTGAACGAATGATGATTTCATTAGGACCGGGCGGGCCAAGCTCTTCGGTTTGAAAGTAGGTATCCACAGAATCAAAATAGATATAGCGAGAGAGCATTGGGTGGCCTCCTTCCAAGGCGAGCGGTTCCACCGACCGTCATGTGATGGGCAGTGGCCAATTGCAATTGCCCGCGTCGGGCCACTATGCCAGCAGACTGGCCACGAACTCATACGTCTCCTGAGCAGCGGCATTGACCTGTTCAGGGGTCTGGCCGCCGAGGCACTCAACTGTCACAAGTCCAGTGAACCCTGCATCTTTAAGCGTGCCGAAAACCGACTCAAAATCCACCAGGCCTTCGCCGGGAGTGATCATTACCTCAGCCTCGCGACCGGTGCAATCCTTGACGCAAATGCCCACCACATAATCAGCTATTAGCTTAATGTCCTGGGCCGCGTCTTGGCCAGTATAATAGAGGATGTTTCCAGGGTCATAATAGATCGCAAAGTTGGGGTGATCTATGCGCTCTAACGCCGTCAGACACTCGTGGGCAGTAGCACTTATTCCCCCGTGAGGCTTCAGTGTCAGCATAACGTTATGCTCAGCCGCGTAGTCGCAACACTGCTCCATTACCTGGTAATACGCTTCGTATTGTTCCTCCTTCATAGTGCCGCAAGTGAGCACATAACCCGCACCCAGCAAATGAACATTATCTATGAGCTGGCAGAATTGTTGGGCTGCTTGCTCTACGGGAAGATCAAGCGGCGGGTCACCCAGTACAACTGCGGGGCGCAACTGATGGCCTTCAATAAGGCCCTTGATTTCAAGGATCTCCTCAGGTGCTGAATCTGCGCGGACCAGCAGTTCGTTTCCCTGGTACATCAGGCCGGTATGCTCATAGCCAGCAGCTTGCATACCCGCCAGAGCAATCTGATAGTCCCACTGGGACCAGGGTCTGTTGAAACAACCTATCTGATTGTGCATATCTCTTTCTCCTTAGTTTGAGCATCGCGATATCGGCTGTCTCTATGTTTCTGCGCTTCCTGTACTGATTCCTGCTACTGCGGATCACTTGGCTACAAAACCCCGCATTCGTTAGCCCTCGCGCAGGTCCGTTATAATGAACTTTGCAAGGAAGCCGGCCGGCAGCAGCGATGCAGGAGGTCGCAGCTTCGCTGAGAGCGAAACATCATTGCGGGATGACAAGCGTGGTAGGAATTGGGAAACTACAGAAAGGTGGAAGCAATCTCATATCTGGTATCCGCAGCGGGGTGCCGGCGTCGTTT
>JALGTJ010000272.1 GCA_029821415.1 Candidatus Zipacnadia bacterium | reverse complement strand
AGATGCAATGGCGGTCTGCGTGGCCAGCCTTCACTCATCGGTGAATAATTGTTGTTGAGATTCTTCCGCCTGCTCGTCCTGGCACTGCTGTTGATGAAAATAGAGCGCTGTGACCAGCCCGGCGATTTGTTCGGGGCCGGAAATCGACCGGGCGCCTTCCGCGAGTAGTTTCCGGTTGCCGGTGCGTTTAGCAGCAACTTGGGGCCAGTCCACTGTGCAGACTAATCGTCCCTGGCGCCGGGCGGTCTTGACAGTTTCCATTGAGCCGCCCGACTCGCCCGACTCGACTACAATGATGGCTCGCGACAGGCCGCTTTGCAGGCGATTGCGGGCCATCAGCCGACCTACTGAAGGCTTGGCGGTGGGGGGCTGCTCAGAGATGACCGCGCCGTGTTCGGCAACCTCGCGGGCCAGCGCCAGATTGCTGCGAGGATGGATAACCAAGATGCCAGAACCCAGCACCGCTACGGTTCGGCCCCCTCCGCTCAACGCGCCCTGATGTGCGCCGGTATCGCATCCCAGAGCCAGTCCACTGACCACCGTGATATCCTGCTCAGCCAGAGCCGCTCCCAGTTCGCGAGCCATCTGGAAGCCCTCTTCGCTGGGGCTGCGGGTGCCGACGATGGCTACGGCCGGTTCGTCAACGGGTAGCAGGCGACCAGCGATGCAGAGCACAGGCGGCCGATTGGCAATGGCACGCAGGCTCTCGGAATACTCTGATTCAAAGTCGCAGATGACCTGAATGTTCTGGTCTCGGAGCTGGTCGAGCTGTTCCTCGACTTCCCCAAGGCGGCTGGTAAGCTGCGAAATCGCCTCAATCTGTTCGGCATTGAGTCGCAAGCTGGGCACAGACAGCTCGTCTTCGCTGGCAGCCATAATCGCCGGAGCGTCGCCGAAGTAGCTTACTAAGCGACGAAATCCCGCCGGCCCGATCTCTCCGTGCCACATTACCGCAATCTGCGCCAGGCGGCGGTCAACTTCATCTGCCACGCATCAGCCTCCCTTCGCCTGCAATTTTCTCTCCTTCCCAATGGCTGCTATCCGGACACCACATGATTCTGCTTCATCACCCGTATAACTTCGTGCTCCATCACTAAATTCCTGTTGGAGTAGTTTATAGTGCTGAAGCAGTGCTTTTGTCAGTGGAGGAAACTTGCATTGCCCAGGCGATAATTGTACAATGTGGAGGCTTCTGAATAGACTGCTGGTACATCCTCCCCTCACAAGTAAAGAAGGATTACTGTATGGCTGTTGAGCCGGAAGCGACCCAACAAGAAGTCTCGCTGAGCCGTGATATGGGGCTGCTGGATATCACTATGATCGGCGTGGGAGGGATGATCGGAGCGGGCATCTTTGTGCTGATGCCCATCGCCGCCGGCGAGGCAGGACCTGCTCTGATTGTAGCCTTCCTGCTTAACGGCCTCATCACGCTCATCACCGCCGCCTCTTACGCCGAGCTGGGTTCAGCCTTCCCGGAGGCCGGGGGTGGCTATCTATGGGTTCGCGAGGGCTTGCCCGGTGCCAACGGCTTCCTGGCCGGCTGGATGTCATGGTTTGCTCATTCGGTCGCCTGTAGCCTGTATGCGCTGGGCTTCGGTGCTTACTTCGGGGAGCTACTCATACACATCGTTCAGGACATGGGCGTCAATATCGGCCTTCCCCCCGAGCTTTTCGTTCAAGAATGGTTCCACAAGGTATTAGGTGTCCTGGCCGTCCTTATATTCACCTATATCAACTTTCGGGGTGCCTCAGAAACGGGCAAGACAGCCATCTTCATCACTTTGGGTAAGATCGTGCTTCTGGCGGTGTTCGTAGCTTCCGGCCTATACTATATGTTCCAGCGCCCGGACTGGCAAACAGCGTTCACGCCCTTTATGCCCCGGGGATTCGGCGGCGTGATGACGGCAATGGGGCTCACCTTCATTGCCTTTCAGGGCTATGAGATCATTGTCCAGTGCGGGGAGGAGGTCAAAAATCCGCGACGCAACCTGCCGAAGGCGGTGTTCCTGTCAATAGCTATTGT
>JALGTJ010000010.1 GCA_029821415.1 Candidatus Zipacnadia bacterium | reverse complement strand
AGCCAGCGGGCCACAGCAAACGCCACGTACTTGGCGTTTGGGATCAGTTGTCCATTCTGTTGCCACAGTAACGCTGAAGAATTGGGATCAGCTGCCCCTACTACTCGCCCTCCGTGAAATACGCACCAGGTGCGCTCTTGCCATCTCTTGAGGGTGGTGTAGAGCCGGATCATATATTGAGCCTCGGTCAGCGGCGGGGGGGGCGAAGGATATGTCTCGGTGTGGCTGGAGGGATGGAATATTCCGTAGCCATTGCCGATTTGGGGAGCACCAGTGTAATATATTTCCAGAGTCTTGCTGATATCAGAGCCGCCTCCATGGAAGGCCAGTTCGTCGAAGTAGTATTTGCAGTTAGCGTGATAGGTCTTGCCCAGTTCAGTCCAGTGGCCACATGACCCCCCATACAGCACGATGCTGCGGGGGTTGTTTCTCTTCAGTGTGCAGTAGGCAATGCGCAGCAGGTCCAGATACCTTCCCCAGTAGCCATAATAGAAGGCCTGGTCAACTTCGTTCCAGATTTCCCAGCGGTTGACTAAGGGCAGGTCCTCGGAGGCCAGTGCCTCCGAGCGGGGGATTATCTGCTCTGAAGGCCAATGTATGGTCTGTGCCCCCAGGTAATCGGCCATAAGCTGGACAAAACCGGCCCAGTGAGTCGTTTCCACCGGCGCCCATGCATGGCCGGCTACCGCCGCTCGCCCGGTAGCGCTGAATCCCGTACTTGCTAAACAATTGAGCGCGAGCCTGCGCCTTGCCCAGCGAGTAGTTACCTTTGGTCGGTTCGCTATTTACCCAATCCATATCATCACGAACCAGCCTGACTCCGGCCTGAGCCAGAGCCGCGACCAGCTTCTCGCTCGGATTGTTCAAGTGGAAACCGAAGATGCCGTATTCGCCAGCTTCATCATCAGGGCGAGGAATTACACAGAAGGCGTCATTGACCTGTTGGCCAGTGGCGAAATTCAAGGTAAGGTAGTATATGCCAGTAGGCATCCGGAAGGGGATGGCCAGGTTGCGCGGCTCGTCGTTGCCTACTTGTAAGGTGTTGACGATGCGGCGTCGCCCCTCATAGTCGAAGACAGTGTAAGTTGCCTGCTGGCGGGGTCCGCTGACGGTGACTGTCAGATGGATAGACTCCCCCGGAAAGAAGGCGCGTGCCGGACGCGGCGCTGTGATCGTGCAGGAGAATTCCTGGGCAATGGCGGAAGTAGACAGGCATATTATCAGCGATACTGTGGCTGCTGCCACTACACAGGTGGCCAGGACCCGAGCGAAGCGTCTGGTGGTCATCATGTGCCAGTTGCCTCCCGGTTAAATACTGTAGACTACTATATATTTCGGGTGATAGCCTTCCTTTCTAAACATCGGCGAGGAGCGACTATGGGCACAGCAGTATTTGTGAAGTTAGCGGAGGTATTTTCCGGCGGTGATTTTGCATAACAATGACCTGAGCAAGTCACTGCGATAGGGAGGAAATTTAGTTGCGGTGTAGAAGGAGGAGATCGTCAGGTTTTGGAGAATTACAGTTGTTGGGGGTAAGTGCTGCCCGGCGTTATTCTGGCTTGACGCACTTAGCAGGTTGTGGTACCATTTCTTTGTATCCAATATTTATTTGGGACAGTAACGGTTGGGGCTGTGGGCTTAAGAAGCGAGGTTACGGGTGATGCTTGACGTTAAAGGTTTGGCCAAGGCGGCGGGTGGGGGCGGGAAAGAGGAGATTAAGATTCAAAGGCAGATCACCCTGCCCTGGTCAGAGGCGGTGCGTATCAGTGTGCGAAATGTGACTATCCGCCTAGGCCGAACCATGATTACAGCTTCAGGCATTGTGCTGGGGATTGCCTTCTTGAGTTCGGTGTGGACCAGTAGCGTGATTCAAGACGGCCTGCAGCGTGCTCAGCTCCAACAAGAACGGGAACTTGTGGAGGCCACCGCCCGCGGCCAAGGTGAATCCGAAAACGCTAATATTGAGAATTTCACTGGCATCTCGGAAGAAGAACAGCAAGCCGAGAGTAGTAAACGAGTTTGGCTGGTGGTTATGTCTCTGCTGGTGTGTGGGGTTGGAATCACTAATGCGATGTTGATGTCGGTAACCGAGCGCTTTCGGGAGATTGGGACAATGAAATGCCTGGGCGCGTTAGACAGCTTTATTGTCCGGCTGTTCCTCATAGAGGCGGTAGCGCTGGGTATACTTGGTTCGGTGGTGGGGACTATCTTGGGCCATATAGCGATGCTGGGCATCTTTTCCCTTCGGGAACGTAGTCTGTCGGTAGCGGCGAAGATGGACTGGGGTCAAATGCTGGTCTATCTGCTGCTTTGCATTCTGGTTGGCACGGTGCTATCATTGGTTTCCGCAATCGCTCCGGCGGTGCGGGCGGCTCGCATGCGTCCGGCTGCCGCCCTGCAGACTGAAATATAGCCAACATGCACAGATTATGAGATTAGTATTGTCAGGTGAGGAAAAAGGAAAATGGCGAAGATAACATGTCCGAAATGCGGCGAACAGATCGAAACGGACGGCACCATCACAGTTTGTCCGAAATGTGGGGTTGACCTACGCGAGGTTATCGGGTCTCTGGACGTTGACTACGAAGAACGAATGAAGACCATTGCCCGCGACGAGTCGGTTACTACCCATGAGTTTATTGTACGCACCCGTGGTCTGAAGAAAACTTATGTTATGGGCGAGATCGAAGTGCCGGCGTTGCGTGACATTGATCTGGATGTGCGGCGCGGGGAATACCTCTCCATTATGGGACCGTCGGGTTCGGGCAAGAGCACGCTCTTCAATATGATCGGCGGCTTGGACAAACCCACGGCGGGTCGTTGCTTTATCGAAGAGGTGGATATGGCGCAACTGGACGCCTTTGAGCTGGCCTGGTTGCGGTGTCGGAAGATCGGCTATATCTTCCAGACCTTTAACCTTATCCCGGTTATGACTGCTATTGAGAATGTCACTCTTCCGATGATCTTTGCGGGAATGGGTACTGACGAGATGATGGAGCGTGGCCGCGAGCTATTGGATTTGGTCGGGCTGGGTGACCGCCTGGACCACAAACCCTACGAGCTATCTGGTGGCCAGCAACAGCGCGTAGCCGTGGCCCGCGCCCTGGCCAATTCACCGGCTATTGTACTGGCTGATGAGCCGACGGGGAACCTGGATCTGCATACCGGCAAAGAGATCATCGATCTCCTCAAGGAGCTCAACCGGGCCAGTGGAGTGACCGTGATTTCCGCTACCCACGATCTGAAGATGATTGATGTCTCTGACCGTGTCGTGCATATCCGGGATGGTGAGATTGAGCGGATCGAGCAGCGCCACGAGATCGAACTGGAAGTCGGCGGAATGGGTGCATAGCAGTAAGCTGACAGATTGCACAAGGGCTGGCCGCCCTCCGGTAGCCGCCCACAGATAGTGTCAAATACCCTTCAGGTGGTGAATATTAGGTGAGTACGCGGTATCGGCGAGGCTCTTCTATTATTCTGGTTGGAATCCTTGGGTGCTTGCTGGTCGGTGGAGGTTGGGCTAATGGGCAGATAGAAGAGCCAGTCCTGACCTCCGAAACGGATTACGAGGCAATAGCTGGGCTGGTCTCGCAGGACGAGATTGCCCAGACCATTAGGCGACTATCAGCGGTTGATAGTCGGGTTACTGGTTACCCAGGCTGCGAGGAGGCTGCGCGCTACGTCGAACAGCGATTCCGCGAGCTAGGCCTCGAGGACGTTACCGTTGAAGAGTTCCCCGTGCTCGTTCCCTGGTCTGACCCGGCCCGGGGGCCAGCAGCTACGGTAGCTACCTCTGACGGTCGCGAGCGGGAAATCCTACCCATCTGGCCTAATCTGGTACGGTGCCCGAAGACGCCGCCTGAGGGCCTCACGGGTAAGCTGATCTACGCCGGCAATGGGGAGCTGCGGTCCTTCAACGGCTTAGAAGTCATTGACAGCATAGTGATGGTCGACTTCAATTGCGGCAACCGCTGGTTTAATGCGCCGTTATTGGGTGCCCAAGCGGTGTTGTTCATTGAGCCGAGTGCCACCCTGCGCGGCGAGGCTGAAGAGAAATTCCTCTCAATGCCGGTGAATATCCCCCGCTTCTGGGTCCCCAAAGAGACCGCTGACTATTTGTTGGCCCGGTTGGCGGTCAATCCTGACACGCAGGTCACCGTCAAGTGTGATATGGAGTGGAAGAAAGTTACTGCTAAGAACATCACCGGGCGCATTCAGGGAACCGACCCGCGTCTGAGCAAGCAGCAGGTGGTGCTACAGGCCTACTATGACGCCATCTCCATCACACCCACCCGGGCTCCGGGAGCGGAGAATGCATCGAGTATTGCTGCCCTTTTTCAGCTCATCAAGGCCTTCAAACAGCATCCTCCCAAGCGCAGTGTAGTATTCCTGGCTACTGCCGGTCATTTTGAAGGCTTGGCTGGAGCAAAGAACTTCGTGCGCGAGCGCATTCGGGGAGCACGTAGTGATGCGCACATCAGGAGGTTGTTCAACATAACGCGCGAGGCGCGTGAAAACATAGAAAACGTGACTCGGCGGCTGTGGACCGAACCGGTCGGGCAGTACCGCCTCCAGCGCAAGCCTCGTCCGCTCGATGAACAACTGCGCGGCCTGCGAACCTTGCTGAGCAAGGTAAAAGCTGCCGCTAAGAAGGCCAATCTCTTGGAGCGTGTCGTGCAAGGCGCTCGTCGCACTGACCCGAACGCTGGCAAGCTGGTTGCATACCAGCTAACCGAGAAAGAGATAGCCGAACGGAAGCGACTACTGGATAAATTTAGCAGTCGAGTACCCCAGATCAAACAAGCGGCTATGAAAGTCCAGAGCGCCATCAAACAGGCGCAGAGCGTCAGTGTTGATGATAGCGATGAGCAGAAGAAGACTGCTCTGGAGAATGCGAAGGAAGCCCTCAATGAGCTGACTGCTGCCCTTGACTTCAGCGAAGAGAACATTTACGTGTGGTTCTCAGTCGATTTGTCCAGCCATAATGACGCCCTGGGTCTGTTCTACAAGGCCTACTATTACAACTATGGCGAGGGTGATCAATGGCGCTTTTCCGATATTGGCAAGAAAGCGCGTGGCTATGCTGAATTGATCGGCCGGAAGCTCGCCATCCCCGCCCAAGAGAAGTTCGTGGATGGCATCAACGCCATCAAAGGTAAGGAATGGCACACTTATATGGCGGGCCACCTCGCGCTGTCCAGCGAAGTGGCTACGCTGGCTGGAATACCGGGCCTGGGTTTTGCCACGGTAGACGATTCCCGGCCCCTAGTGGACACGCCACTTGATCTGCCCGAGGCCGTGGATGTTGACAACCTCATCACCCAAACACAATTACTGAGTTGCTTGCTGGTTGATTTGGTCTCATTGGAACAGCCTGACGATATCTATGAAATCGACCTGGCCGATAATTTCGTTGAGGTCAAGGGGCGAGTGGTGGAGTTTGACCCTCGAGAGGCCACCTTCCCGGATAAATCTGTACCCGGTGCTATTGTCCTGGCTCGTCCGCGGGAAAAGACTTGTATGGGAGTGCACGGCCAGGCCTTCGATATGTCGAGTCCAATCCCAGCCGAAGGCGAGAAGACTAAGCAGGTCAGTCGGGGGATTCATGGTAAGAAAGGTGCTCGTTACTGCCTCGTGGGACTTCCCAATGTGCGAGCGGTGGGCAGCCAGGTCACTATTGAAGGCTACAAGCTGGACGAGCAGACCGGTATGATCCGTATGGCACCGGATCAAGGCGTTAATGGTGCTAAGGCTGAACCCATCGAATTTGCGCTCAACCAGCCCATAAAAGCCGCAACGCTTGTGCTGTTTCATTGCCGACCTATGGCCATCTACGATATGATTGATCAACGGTTCTTCGAGTTGCTCTCGGAGATTTACGTCTACGACGGTGTTAGTGATGCGACCCCGACTGAGTACGGCTACGCCTTGCCCTTGCCCTCCAAGGAGCTCGTCTCCAGTAACGAGCCAGTAGCAGTGATATTTGCTCCACCCGGAATGCGGGTGAAGGTGACAATGGGCGCCAGTCTGCTGGGATTGCAGCTGTTGCTTATTAACTCCACCGAGGAGAGACCAACTGGCGTCGGATATCTTGTCGATGCCAACCCCTCGCTATATGCTACGCCCTATCGAGCGGCTCTGGATATGTGGCGCCTGGACGATCATCGTATGAGTCGGTTAGCGAAACATGGCATCGAGAATGACCGGCTGCAGACTATTCACAGCCAGGCCCAGGCAGAGTTAGAGGGTGCAGCGAGCTCCCTGCGGGCCCGTCAGTATGATGATTTCTTCAGCCAAGCGCGGGCCGCCTGGAGCAAGGAATCAAGTGCCTATCCTCAGGTCCGTTCTACTGAGAATGACGTCATCAAGGGCGTCATATTCTACCTGGCACTGCTGTTGCCTTTTGCCTTCTTTACTGAACGATTGCTGATCGGAGCTCCTACTATCACCGGGCAGATTGCCGGGGATGTGGCTGTGTTCTTGGTGGTCTTCATTATCATTGCGTTGGTCCATCCTGCCTTTGCCATTACCTTTACGCCTGCAATTATTCTGCTGGCCTTCATTATCTTAGCCCTTACGGTGGTTGTGGTGGGTATTATTGTTCAGAAGTTCGAGGAGCAGATGAAGGCCGTTCGCTACCAGCAGACGGGGGTGCATAGCGCAGATGTCGGCCGCTTGGGAGCCTCTGCGGCCGCCTTTAATCTGGGGATATCAAATATGCGGCGGCGCAAGGTGCGAACCTTGCTGACAGCCGCCACATTGGTATTACTGACATTCACTATTCTCTCGTTCACTTCCGTAGTCCAGCGCACTCGTACTACCAAGCTGCTTCTGCCCCGTTTTGCTGAGTACAATGGCGTGATGATCCGGGACTTGGGCTGGCTGCCGATTGGTGAGGCGACCGAACGTATCCTTAGCAACGAGTTTGGCGACAAATACGCGGTGGCGGCCCGCAGTTGGTACTACTCCGGCAATCCACAGCAGCAGTCATTTGTGGCTATTCGTCGTGGCACTCAAGTCTACAATGCTACTTCGTTGCTTGGCCTGATGCCCGGCGAGGCCCAAATAACCGGAATTGAGAAAGCTGTGCGTAAGGGCGGGCGATGGTTTGAACCAGGTGAAGAAGACGTCTGCCTGTTGCCTGATGGAGTGGCCAGTCACCTCGAGATCAGCTCCGAGCAAGTCGGAACGGCCACTGTCAGTATATTCGGTAAGGACCTGCGTGTTATTGGTATCCTTGATTCGGGGGAATTGAGCAAGCTAACTGATTTGGACGGCGAGGCAATTACGCCAGTCGACTTTATGGTCAGCCAGCAGCAGTTTGGCCGACAAGGCGAGCAGCAGCAGACCGTAGTGCGAAGGCGTTCAAAGGCTGAGCAGCGGCGTGAGTATATCCACTTGGCCCCGGATCAGACGGCTGTGGTTCCCTACAGCTTCTTGCTTAATATGGGCGGGACGCTACGTTCAGTGGCGATCGGCATTAGTGATTCAGCGGCAGTTAACGAGGTATTGGATGAACTCGTCCAGCGCATTGACCTTAATATCTACGGCGGTGTTGAAGGTCGGACGTACTTGTGTAGCTCTATCGGCACTACCGGCTTCAGCGGTATGACCGATCTGATCATACCTATTCTCATCGCGGCGGCCATCGTTCTTAATACGATGCTGGGGTCAGTGTATGAACGGGTGCGTGAGATATACATTTATAGTTCCTTGGGTTTGGCTCCTACTCATGTCGCGGCGCTGTTTGTGGCCGAAGCCAGTGTTTATGCCATCCTGGGTGCTATTGTCGGCTACCTGTTGGGGCAGGTTACTGCTCGGGTTCTGGTACAAACTCATCTGGTAACCGGACTTAACCTCAACTACTCTTCGTTGTCGGCTGTGCTGGCCACGCTGATTATTATGGCCACTGTGCTGGCCTCGGTTATCTACCCGGCGCGGCGCGCCTCGGATATTGCTATGCCTGGTATCGAGCGACGCTGGGCAATGCCCGAGCCCGAAGGCGATATAATGCACATAGAGTTACCGTTTACGGTTACTGGCGACCAGGCGCTGGGCGTGAATATGTACCTACACGAGTACTTCAGTGCCCACACTGACTACTCCCTGGGCCAGTTCTCAACTGATGAAATCAGCCTCAGCCAGCGCCGCTATGAGCATGGAGACGGCTACAGCTTGGAGTCCATGGTGTGGCTGGCTCCCTATGACCTCGGCGTTTCGGAGCGGCTGACCATTGAGACTGTACCGACCGAAGACGCGGAGATCTTTGAGATCCATGCCAACATCCTGCGGGTTAGCGGTGATGATGCCTCTTGGCTACGTGTTACCCGCAACTTCATAAACATTATCAGAAAGCAGTATCTGCTGTGGCGCACGTTCCCCATTGCACAGAAGGGGGAATACGGCCAGAGAGGCCAAGAACTACTGGCCCAAAGCTCCTCACAAGTCCAGGTTGAGGCTTAGCTGGTGCCAGGCTTGGCCGATCTACCCTGAAGAGTTACCGAGCTGAGATTACAGTTTGCTGCTATGTCGGAGGTGTCGCGTGGCCCATACAGACCCCGAAATAGAACTGTACCGCAACTTGATGGAACAGCCCGAAGAGTTTGTTGATGGCTTTGGCACGAAGGCCATTATTGGGTCGTTGTTTGTCGGGTTTGTGATGATGCCAGGTGCCATCTACTTGGGGTTGGTGGCTGGCCAGACCCTTGGTCCGGCTGCGGAGTGGACGACCATCATTCTGTTTACTGAAATCGCTCGGCGTTCATACGTCACTATGTCGCGTGCCGAGGTCTACATTCTGTATTATATTGCGGCTTCGTTGGCTGAGATGCAGGGCGGGCTTGCGCTGGCAGGCGGTGCCTTCGCTGGTGCTATGTGGAACCAGTACTTTGTCCGATCCCCCGCAGCCAGGGGCATGGGTATCGCCAGCAAGGTGCCAACCTGGGTTGTTCCTCCGGCCGACTCTCCGGCGCTGGCCGAGCGGACCTTCTTCCATCCTGACTGGGTGATCCCTATTTTGCTCACCGTGGGCGGACGCATCCTGGGGCGGATGGTCTGGTTTGGCATGGGTTACTCGATGTTCCGCATCACCTCTGACTATGAGAACCTGCCCTTCCCCTTTGCTGCCATTACAGCCCAAGGTGCCACGGCCCTGGCTGAGGCCAGCAGCAAAGAGGAAACCTGGCGGTGGCGTGTCTTCTCCATTGGGGCGATGATCGGTTTGGTTTTCGGTACCATTTACCTGGGTATCCCGACGATCACTGGTGTGATGATGACCGAGCCGGTGCAGATAATACCCATTCCGTGGATTGATCTTACCCGCACTACCCAGAGCATTCTGCCTGCGGTGCCAATGGGCTTTATGACCAACCTGGGCAGTATCATCAATGGCTTCGTCGTGCCCTTCTGGGCTGTTGTGGGTAGCTTTATTGCGACTGTAGGTATGGCGATTGTCAACCCGATCTTGTTCAAGGCTGGTATTCTCCACACCTGGCGGCCGGGTATGGATACAATCAATACTCAGTTTTACAACCAGATCGACTTCTACTTCAGCGTCGGTATCGGTGCATCACTGGCCGTGGCTGTTATGGGTTTCTACGAGATATACCGAAAGGCACATTACGATCGGCAGGCCCGGGAACGCGGTGAAGTTGCGCGCGGCGGCTGGGCAGTTCCTAAGGCCCGTGGTGACCTGCCCCTGTGGGTTCCTATTGGATCTTACGTAGCGGCTGCCTTGGGCTATGTTGTACTATGTGCCATTCTGGTGCCCAGGTTTCCTGCGTGGATTATTGCCGGGTTTGCTTTCTTAATCAGTCCTTTTGAGTCCTATATCAACGCGCGTATGATTGGTATGACGGGACAGTTCTTGGGGGTGCCAATGGTCCTGGAGGCCACGATTATTTTCAGTGGTTACAAGGGCGTTGACATCTGGTTTGCGCCGATACCCAGGTTCAATGTGGGTGGGGCTGCCCAGCAGTTCCGGGTGCTGGAATTAACGGGCAACAAGGTTATGAGTCTGGTCAAGGCCGAGCTGTTGATGCTGCCGATCAGTATTGTCTGTAGCTTCATATTCTGGGGGTTTGTCTGGCGTTTGGCTCCCATTCCCTCGGCGTACTATCCCTATGCACAGAAGATGTGGCCGTTGAGCGCACTCCAGCGCGGGTTGTGGCTTACCTCTACGGTCAACCCCGAAACCAGTGTCTTCTATAAGGCGTGGAATAAGACCTATGCCATTGGCGGCTTTGTGGCAGCGTTGGGCCTTTACGCGGGGCTATCTGCGTTACGCCTGCCTATCCTGCTGATTTACGGTGTGGTGCGGGGCTTCGGCATCCTGCCCCATTCTATCATCCCTCAGATGATTGGGGCGCTGATTAGCCAGTTCTACTTCATACCCAGGTTTGGGGCCCGCCGCTGGAAGCTCTATGCGACTGTGCTTGCGGCTGGCTTCTCCTGTGGTATGGGCTTGCTGGGGATGGGTAGTATTGCCCTGGCCTTGATCGGGAAATCAGTCTCGCAGATGCCGTTCTGACCTGACGGCTGGTGGGATTGTTACTGGTAGGGGAAAGACTGTTCAGGGACATTTGGCCAGTCGCCGCCGGCACTGGTCACCAACCATCGTCCACTGTCTTTGCTTAGTTTGACCCACATGGCCACCTGCATAGTTGGCTGAGGACTATCGGAGTCAATCCACACCTCTACATCCAGGTCCGCGCGGGCCTCCTCATCACTGACCTCCAACCTGCGCAGAACCGGAGTGATTCTTATGGTCCTAACCTCACGGAAGCCGGCCAGTGCGGCCCGCCGCAGCTCCCGCTTAGTGTAGGTGCCGTCGTCGTAGTCTTCTGATATGGCCTTCATCAGGCCACTGAGGTCACGCTGTTCAATGGCTCGTTCCGTGTGCTCCAGCAGCTTAACTATCTGCTGGCGGTCGCTCTTCGGTGGGTGAGTAAGCCACCCCAGGGCCACAATAATGCCCCCCAGTAGCACAAAACCGGCTATTAGTAAGAAGGCACGCCGCGAAATGGTCATTGCCCCAGCCTCTTTCAGGGTTCCATTGCCTGCTGCCTGCTGACGTACGCAATCAAGTTGACAAGCCCAATTGATTGGCTGTAATGTAAGTATACCCACCAAGTGAGTATCCTATTAGGAAGGTCACTTATTTGGATATGTGAGGAGGGATATTGATGGGCCGGACTACTTTCTTCTATTTGGCAGCGTTGTTGTTTGCCGCGTTGGTGGCAGTTGCTATTGTAAGCTGCCGGCACAAACCTGAGGCACCGTCCGCCCAGCCGCCACTGGTGAGCAAACCACTGCCTACGCAGCCGGCAATGCCACCTACAGAAGAGGAGAGTGAGGCTGCAATGGAGATTACCAGCCAGGCCTTCACGAACGGAGACCGTCTGCCTGACAAATACGCCCGCGAGCACCAGGACCTCAGCCCCCCGCTGCAGTGGTCCGGTGTACCGGAGCAGGCGGTGGAGTTGGTCTTGATCTGTGATGATCCCGATGCACCGGTGGGCACTTGGACTCATTGGTTGATCTGGGGACTGTCGCCTGATCGGACTGAGCTACCCGAGGGAGTTGAGCCGAAGCCGACTCTGCCTGGTCTGGATGGCGCCAAGCAGGGCACCAATGATTTTGGTGAAATCGGCTATGGCGGCCCGCAGCCGCCTCGCGGGAAGGTTCACCGCTACTTTTTCCGTCTGTATGCTCTCCGCGAACCTCTGGCGCTGAATCCGGGAGCCAAGGCTGGCGAAGTTCACGCAGCGCTCGAAGGCAAGGTTCTCGCCAAATTACTCGCGCTAAGATAGTTAGCGAAGCAGCAAGTGCCGCCCAAGGAGAATGCAAGCAGTGCCCAATCACAGTACCTCCGGAACGGCGAGGCGCTGATTGGTATCACTTTCGGCGAGACGATGCTGGTCAAGCGAGCTGAATCTTCTGGTCTCTTCGGCAGCGAACCGGTGAGGGGAGCTATTTGCTCAATGACCGAAATAAACTGCTGGCGCGAAGCAATCTTCGGGGTACTGCTCACAGTTGCTTTGCTGGTGGGATGTTGCCCGTTGACAGACTCCACTTCGGCGGCACCAGCCCGCAAGGCTTCCGACTACCCCTGGCCTAAGACTGAAGAAAGCTACACGCCTTTGGCAGGGCGGTTTCCCCCGCCGGCAGGCTTTCAGCGCTCTCCGGTAGCCGAGGGTAGCTGGAAGCAATGGCTGCGTAATCTGCCGATGCGTCGCGTAGGAACACCGGTGCGCAGTCGCAGTGGCTCAGTCATTCTCCCCGCTAACAGCACAATGCTGGCGGGCGTCGTTGACCTGGATATCTACCCGAATCAAGAATGCGCCGATGTGGTTATGCGGCTGTGGGCTGAGTTTATGTGGTGGAAGGGTCGCCAGAGCGAGATCGTTTTCAACCTCACTTCCGATGGGGTCATCTCCTGGCCGAAGTGGAGGCAGGGCTATCGTCCGCATTTACAAGGGAATAAGTTGAAGTTCCGTCAAGACGCTGCGCCCAACGCCTCTCGGGAGAACTTTCAGCGTTATCTTGAGGCGGTCTTTGCCTGGTGCGGGACTATTTCGCTGATCAAAGACAGTAACCCGGTGCCCGCC
>JALGTJ010000271.1 GCA_029821415.1 Candidatus Zipacnadia bacterium | reverse complement strand
CCCTGCTGCTCCTGGATAGCCGCCTGGCCCTGCTACTCCCGGGTAGCCGCCCGGCCGGGCCATACCCGGGCCACCCATTGCCGGCATACCACCCCGAACACCCGGGCCCATCATTCCGCCTCCGGGCCTCCCGCCGCCGACGGCTCCGCCCGTGGTTCCGGCGCTCCCGACCACTCCGGCAATGATCGGTTGAACGCTCGTGAGATACAGATCCACATCTTCTTCAAAGCTTACTGTTTCACCGCTCACGCGGTACACTTCGCCCTTGCTCGAAATCTTCTTCACTTTCTGCGTAATGGTGTCTTCAAACGCCACAATGCGCCCGGCATCCAGAGAGAAGTATGAAACCCGCTCAACCGAGATATCCCCTTTGAACTTGTATTGGGGGGCCGCCGCGCCACCGGCCATACTTGTAGCGCCACCCATTGCCCCTGGTCGCGCCATAGGGCCGCCGCCGGGCATTCCCATACCCGGACCTGCACCAGGCATTCCGGGTCTCATGGCCGGGCCACCAGCCATTGGGGGACCCATGGCGGGCATTGCCCCGGGCATCCCGGGTCTCATACCGCCGCTAGGAGTCCCACCCATTCCTGGCATCAGCAGCATTGCCTCAGGCCTGGCCATACCTGCTCCCGGCACACCCCCAGCTGCTCCAGCCATGTCCACGCCGCCTACTTGTTGCTGGCGCTGAGGCAGCAGCCCAGCGATCTCAACCGTCGCACCGCTCTTGGTGTATTTGCTGACAATGCGAGCGCAGCGATGATTACCGCAGTATTCAAAGCCGTCCAACCGATGAGTCGCAGAAACAATAGTCGGCTCGATGCTGGTGGGGCTTGGAGTGTAAGCCATATTGCCCTGCCAGGTATCGCCTACCCGCACCGGTCCAACGGGCAACTCAATGAAGCTGTGACCCAGCGGGAATTCAGGCTGCTCCTCGTGCATCTTCTCCACCCAACCCAGCGGGAAGATCTTGAAGCGATACTCGCCACCAGCCGTGGGAAGAACTTGGGCATACGAGTCAGGGATGTTCTTTTCTTCCTTTTGCTCCATCCCCTCCGTCCACACTTCCTTAGGCCACAGCCACGAGACCGTGTAGTAGCCATTCTGCAGGTCCTTATCAACCACGGCCCACTTGGGCGACAAGGAACTGAGCACCTCTTCCGCCCAGCGACCATCGGTCTCAATATCTATATGAGAGGGTAATCCCACAAACCCCTGCTGTCCCATACCACCAGCCATCCCCATTCCACCTGGGCCGCCCATGCCTCCCAATCCAGGTGCTCCACCAGCCATCGATCTCGGAGGGAAGGCGCCCGGCCCCGCGCCTGCCATCCCCGGCGCTCCGCCCGGCATCCCTCCGGCCATACCCATCATTGGTGGCTCGCGCAATTCCTTGCTGGCGTCACCCGGCACGTTGACGGTGGTCTTGCCCTCGATATAGTAGTCAAAGGACTGTCCCCGCTGGTAGTTGGTCCTCAACTTAACAGGAAGACCGATCTCCACAGGATCAATATCGTTTGCCACAGTGACGGTTACACTGTCCTGGCCCTGGCGCCGACCCGAGCCATCAAAGCCGGTGGCCGTGATAGTATACTGCCCATCAGGGTAAGCGCGCTTTCCTGCACGACGCAGTTGCGTATTCCACTTGATGGAAAACGGCGACATTGCGGCCGCCAGATACCTGTCCTGGCTAGGACTCACGCTGTAGGTGATCCAACCCTCCCCGAATTGGGGCTTGGTGGCCTTGATCTGAACAATACCGTGGACCGTGGCTCCCGGCGCGGGGGACAGGATCTGCACCTGAGCTTCCGCTACACTGGGCAAGATGCTGCCCGACGCTATCACAGTAAGACAGAAGGCAATAATCATTGCTGGCCGCAGGCTCATAAGCTTACGCCCCTTTGTCCGGTACACAGGACTGTTAACTATTGTGAGTTTTCGGCAATACGCTGTATCAATGCGCGCAACTGCTCAGCGGATTCTTCCAGCGCCTGAGGAACAACCCGAGTATTGGCGACTGTCGTCATGTAGTTG
>JALGTJ010000270.1 GCA_029821415.1 Candidatus Zipacnadia bacterium | reverse complement strand
TCGCCGGCCGATCGGTTTGGGGTAAAGGTGTTGGTGCTGCGGGCAGCGGAGAGGGAGTACCGGTGCGACGTGCCCCGATCTGCCCGACGCTCCTGATAAGTGGCTGGAAGAGGCGCATGATGATTTCTTTGTCCTGCGGATGGCAAAATGTGCCGATCACAATATCATAGTTGCCGACAGTGTATGCAGCAAAAATGACCCCAATGTCGTCCTGTCCGGTTTCAATCTTTCCACTCACTGCTATACCGGGCAGTCCAAATGTGCTGGTGAACGGCTCGCTACTCGCGCGCGTGTAGTTATAGCGTCGTTGAAGCAATTCTTCGTGTCCAGCCACGGCCTGCTGGGGACTATGGGTAACGGCGGGGCTGGTCCAGCCAACTATCTATATCGGCCAGAGCTTGATCTCTCGGTCAATCACACCACTGGCCGCGGTCAACCGCCTCTGAGCTTCCTTGCTTGGCACCAGGCGCGCCGCCTGTGTCTCCACTGGCTGGAAGTGCCAGCCCGCAGGTACAGATAGCGATACGCCGAGCTGCTCAAGGTCGATTCGCTGCGGCTTAAGTCTGTCCGACTGACTACTACCTTGAGTAGTAGCAATGCCGGGGAGACAAGCCAGCGTTACTGCGCCCACCAATAATAATGTATTGTAGACCAATCTGGTGAACTTCATACTACCCAACTATTCCTTACAGCAGTGGGTGGAACCTTCATTGGGAGATGGTTGTCAGCGTCGGCTTATATGACTATAATAAGCACACGTACTGGAATAGGTACGTTGCCTATAATGCCGAGATGGGTAGGAGAAGCGACTATGTCATTTACCTTCTTGATTCCGAAATCGCAGCGCTTCATATCCAACGGGACACGAATTGGTTGGCGCTCTGTCACAACCTTGTCCTTTGGCAATCCCTCCTTGCGCCATGCCGAGACCGGCTTCAGCCCGCCCGTTGATCTGTACGAAACCGAAACCGAATTAGTGGTACGTATGGAGATTGCCGGGATTGATCCTACCACTGTTGATATCATGATAATACAGGACCAGCAGCTTCTGGTTATTCGTGGTCGACGCAGCGACCCGGCCGCCGGTAAGCCCCGCAAGTATCACAACATGGAGATTGAGTGCGGTGAGTTTAGCCGGCAGATTCGTCTGCCCCGTATTGTAGACCAGGATGACAGCTCGGCACATTACGAAGATGGCTTTCTGGTGGTGACCTTGCCCAAGAGCTCATTGCCAGACCCAGGGCCGCGCACGGTGCCGATAGAATAGCTGCCACTCAATTGGAGTGATTAGATGGCGCCCGAACTCTCAGTACCACAGTCTGCTCTGCCTGCCGAATTGCCAATACTGCCCCTTAATGAGATGGTTATCTTCCCTTATATGGTGGTGCCAATTGCGGTAGGTGAGGCCGACAGTGAGCTAATCAATGCTGTAGTTGCCGGCGACCGGTTTCTCGGCTGTGTGATGCGACAACCTCGGTCGGAGCAGTCCAGCGACAGTGAGCCGCCACTGTATAAGGTGGGCTGTGCCGTTCAGCTTCATAAAATGATGCAGATGCCCGACGACAGCCGGCGTATCCTGCTGCGTGGGGTTGCTCGCATACGTATTGAGGAGTTTACACAAGTCGAGCCGTACCGCATCGCCAGGATTACCGAGTTGCAGGAAACAGCGGCGGATGAATCTGACGAGGAGATTCAGGCGCTGCGGCAGAGCTTGCTCAACACCTTTGAGGAGATCACTTCGCTTTCTCCCGGCTTGCCTGAGGAAGCAGTAATCCAGGCACTGAATGTCCCGAACCTGTCAATGCTCACCGACCTCATCGCCTCGGCGCTGGATATTGATATGCATGACAAGCAGAAGATGCTGGAGATGACTGATGTTGCCGAGCGGTTGAGGGCGGTGCACCTGGCTGCCCACGAGCAGTTGGTGCGCTGTGCGCTTGCAGACAGCCAGGCGTGTCTCTGCTGATATCCAGCAGGAAGTGGAGAAGACTCAGCGTGAGTACTACTTGCGCAGGCAACTGGAAGCGATCCGCAAAGAGCTGGGGGAGGCCGGCGAGAATGAGGACGTCGCGGAGCTGCGCCGGCGTTTAGAAGAGGCAAAACTAACTGAAGCGGCGCGGGAGGCTGCCACGCGGGAAGTGGACCGCTTAGCGCAGATGAATCCGGCGGCCGCCGAGTATAGCGTGGTGCGGACCTACCTGGAGTGGATTATTGAGTTGCCGTGGCTGGAAAGCTCCGAAGAGCATATTGATGTTAAAGATGCCCAGCGAATTCTGGATGAAGATCACTATGACCTGAAGGATGTCAAAGAACGCATACTGGAGTACCTTGCCGTCCGTCGG
>JALGTJ010000269.1 GCA_029821415.1 Candidatus Zipacnadia bacterium | reverse complement strand
GGCCCGGCCCCAATTATGACCACGTCGTACTTTTTCATGGCTTTCTTCTGGCAGTCGTAATTAGCACATTTATCTACTCAGAGGTGAGTTGTGGCCTCTACGCCCGGCGCTCTCGTACCAAGGGACGTACTACGCTGACAATGACAGCGATGCTGACACAAATACCGGCCAGGCTTCCCCATATGGCCAGCCAGTGTTTGCCGCGCTGGCGTCTCTTCTCATCGCGAATCACCCATCGTTTGGCTTGCTCGTCACCTGTCCTGAGGTACTGTTGGCCGTGCCACCAGCGCTCGTAAAGCGCAGAGTGGGCTGGGGGTGGTGGTAATACCGGCGTGCCGGGTTGTGGGCCGCGTGCGCGGACTGTTTCCAGATGGTGCCGCACCATTTCGGCGGCGCGAGCCGGTGCGAAGAAATAGTAATGCAGGAACCCTCGGGCGCAGATAATGGCTAGTATTGAGAACAATACAATAATCCCTATCTTCTGCGCATCTAATGTTGCCGTGGTTCGCATTATGGCGGATTTAGCCTCCCAAACTGGATTATGCCCGTGAGAGGTGTCCGATACATGTTAAGCCATGTGTGTCCCAAATGCAACGTTGCCCAGCCTTCGCGACGTCACCTCGCCGTTGCTCATCCCAACGGTCTTAGCCACTCCACTGAACAAACGCTGTTCAAGCAGTTTTGATTAACGCTTTCGTCTCGCTTAGCGGCAACTTCTGGGGCCTAAGCCCGGCGCTCCAGTAGCATAGAAAGTGCCAGGCTGATGACGATAATAATGCTGATACAAGCAACCGCGAAACTCCCCCATATCGCCAGCGCGTGTGCGCGTCGCCAGCGTGTTTTCGCCTCTTGAATCAGTAATTGCTTGGCTTGCTCATCACCAGTCGTGACATACTCACGCATAGGCCCAGGCGGTATCATAGGTGGAATCATAGACGGTCCCGCCGCTCGCATTTGTTCGAGCGGGGCGACCGCGCGCTCAGCGGACCGCGCAGGTTCGGAAACATAATGGCGGAAGAATGTCCGGCAGTATATGCCGCCTACTATCAGGAACAGCACGATTGCCACCAGTTTAGTCAGACCTAATTCTTGCCCTGAGTTTGCTGTCACGCTTCTGTATCTCCTGTTTAGGCTCGCTCTACTGTTGTAGTAGTGTAATGCCCGTAGAAGAGGCTACCGTAAAAGAGTAATAGAGTATAATATCCGAGATGAACAACAATGTCTACTTCTCAATGCACCCAACACCCCCCGGCAACCGTGTCATCGGTGTCGTATCACATTCGCGTGGCGGCGCTGGATAGGATTTCCAGGATGACTTCGTCGTAGGTCATTCCAGCGGCAGCGGCAGCCGCGGGGATGTCGGAAAGTTTGGTGAGCCCGGGAATAGTGTTCAGCTCGTGCACCCAGACCTGGCCAGCCTCGTCCAGGTGCATATCTACCCGGCTGATCCCGACGCAGCCTAACTCCTGGTGCGTTTGTAGGGCGATCTGTTGTGCGCTTTGCGTTGCCTGTGGCGAGATCCGCGCCGGCGCAATAAGCTCGGTCAGCCCCTCAGTGTACTTAGCCTCATAATCGTAAAACTCCTTATGGGGAACCAACTCGAGCACCGGCAGCGCTCGCAGAGTGTCTTTGAATCCCAGCACGCCTACTGTGATCTCGGTGCCGCTGCAGAATCGCTCGGCCAGCGCCTCCCCATATTCTGCAAGCAGCTTGGCCAACGCCTGCCGCAGAGCGTCTTCATCTTTGGGAATGCTGACATTCAAACTGGAGCCCTCTGCCAGCGGCTTGGTTACTACCGGCAAACCGAGGTGGTCTATCACCGTGCTAACCTGGTCATCAAGGGGGGCCTGCTTGGTCACGTGCACGAAATCAGGAGTGGGCAGGCCGGCGCTGCGCAGCAGGCGCTTGGTAAGCAATTTATTCATAGCTAGGGCGCTGGCCACCATACCCGAACCGCTATAAGGGATGCCGACATAGTCAAGTAAGGCGGGAATTGTGCCGTTCTCACCGACCCCACCGTGGAGAGCATTGAAGACGACATCCACAT
>JALGTJ010000268.1 GCA_029821415.1 Candidatus Zipacnadia bacterium | reverse complement strand
CAACTACATGACGACAGTCGCCAATACTCGGGTTGTTCCTCAGGCGCTGGAAGAATCCGCTGAGCAGTTGCGCGCATTGATACAGCGTATTGCCGAAAACTCACAATAGTTAACTGTCCTCTGTGCGGGACAAAGGGGCGTAAGCTTATGAGCCTGCGGCCAGCAATAATTATTGCCTTCTGTCTTACTGTGATAGCGTTGGGCCGCGTCTTGCCCAGTGTAGCGGAAGCTCAGGTGCAGATCCTGTCCCCTGCGCCAGGAGCCACGGTCCACGGTATTGTTCAGATCAAGGCCACCAAGCCCCTATCTGGGGAGGGTTGGATCACCTACAGCGTGAGTCCTAGCCAGGAGAGATATCTGGCGGCCGCAATGTCGCCGTTTTCCATCAAGTGGAATACGCAACTGTATCGCGGCGATGAGCGTGCTTACCCGGACGGCCAGTACACCATTATGGCCACCGGCTTTGATGGTTCGGGCCGGCGCCAGGGCCAGGACAGTGTAACCGTCACTGTGGCAAACGATATTGATCCTGTGGAGATCGGTCTTCCTGTTAAGTTGAGGACCAACTACCAGCGGGGGCAGTCCTTTGACTACTATATCGAGGGCAAGACCACCGTCAACGTGCCGGGTGACGCCGGCAAGGAATTGCGCGAGCCACCAATGATGGGTGTAGGCCCGGGTGGCACCGGCGGAATGGGCGGTGGTATGGGTATGGGCGGCTTCGGCGGAATGGGTATGGCTGGTGGCATGGGTATGGGCATGGCACAGACGGGCTTGATTGGCCTGCCCTCGCACATGGATATTGAGATCCATGGCCGCTGGGTTGAAGACGTACTCAGTCCCTCGGTGACCGGTCGGGCTGTGGTTGACAAGGACCTGCAAAGTGGATACTTCACGGTCTCGTGGCAGTGGCCGAAAGAAGTCTGGATGGAGGGGATGGAGGTAAAAGAAGAAAAAGACATCCCCGACTCCTATGCTCAAGTTCTTCCTACCGCCGGTGGTGAGTACCGTTTCAAGGTCTTCCCTCTGGCTCGGGTCGAGAAGATGCACGAGAAGCAGCCTGACTTCCCACTTGGCCACAGCTTCATTGAACTGCCCGAGGGCCCGGTGCAGGTGGGTACTACCTGGCAGGGTGATATGGCCTGCAGTCTGAGCCCTACCAGCAGCGAGCCGACTATTGTTTCTGCCACTCATCGGTTGGACAGCTTTGAATACCGTGGTAATCATCGCTGTGCTCGCATTGTCAGCAAGTATGCCAAGAGCGGTGCGACGATTGAGGTTATGGGGCTACTGCCCCAGCGCGAAGAACAGGTAGGCGGCGGAGGCATGGCCGGAGCAGCCGGTGGTATGCCCGGAGCGGGCATGGCTCGGGGGATGGCAGCCGGGCCCGGGATGATGCCCGCTATGGGTCCCCCAATGGCTGGTGGCCCGGCCATGGGACCTGGGATGCCTGGTATGGGTCCTGGTGCGGGGATGGGAATGCCCGGTGGTGGCCTCGGTGCGGGACCAGGGGCAATGGGTGGTGCTGGAGGCATGGGCGCTGGCGCAGGAATTAGCGAATTCAAATTCAAAGGGGACATCTCTATTGAGCGAGTTACCTACTTCTCTTTGGACGCCGGTCGCATTGTAGCGTTCGAAGACACCATTACGCAGAAAGTGAGCAAGATGTCCGGGAAGGGGGAAGTGCAGCGGCTGAGCGGGAAGAGCAAGACAGAGACCTTTGAACAGGACTTCGACCTGGCTGTGGGTGGTATGGGTGGCATGGGTATGGGTGGCATGGGCGGCATGGGTGGCATGGGTATGGGTGGTGCAATGGCAGAGATTACCGTACCCCTCGAGCCGATCATCAGCGCGGTCGTCGGATATAGCGGTGGTATGATGGGCGGAGGCATGGGCGGTGGGGGTATGATGGGCGGAGGTATGAGAGGTGGGGGTATGATGGGCCCGGGTGTTCGGGGTGGTATGCCGGCAATGGGTGGCCCGGGTATGGCCCGGCCGGGCGGCTACCCGGGAGTAGCAGGGCCAGGCGGCTATCCAGGAGCAGCAGGG
>JALGTJ010000267.1 GCA_029821415.1 Candidatus Zipacnadia bacterium | reverse complement strand
CCTGATTGCAGAGAAATCGTCCGCAGCGATATGATCGCCTTCACTACTGAAGCAGCAAGCGACTTGCAGCTCGATTTGCCTCATAGCCAGCGCAACTTAGGAAGCGCCGCGCTGCATTGCGGATACCTGGCAACGGGGGCCTTTAAGGCTTGCCTCTTTGCCAACTGGTTAATGTGGGACGTGGTGCCAGGCTTCGCGATCGCTGCCGAGGCCGGCGCGATAGCCTGCAACCTGGCAGGCGAGCCTATCACGAGTTTTGCCGGCTTTGCCGCTCGCGACCGGCACGAGCCACTAATCCTGGCAGCCGCTCCCTGCTGCGAGCTGGTCGCGGCTCACACCACTCAACTACGTCAGCCAAGCTGATCGGCGAGGTTAGCTGCCCACTTCAAGCATCTCGTTCAGTCAATTCCCCGCGCAGCCGCTGCTGCAAGCGTGTGTAGCGGCGGCGCTCCGAGGCGGTATTGATCGCCTTATAGATGCCCCGGCGATTGCCCACCAGGCAGGCCATCTGTTCGGCGCGAGTCAGCGCGGTATACAGCAGATTGCGCTGCAACATTATGTAGTGGGAGCTGTGTATTACTATAACCACTGCCGGATACTCACTGCCCTGGGATTTGTGAATGGTCAGCGCGTAGGCCAGTTCCAGCTCATCAAGCTCATTGAACTCATAACTGACATCGCCCTGGTCGAAGCCAACCCGCAGCATCTCACCCTCGACGTCTATAGCTGCGATCCAACCGATGTCGCCATTGTAGACCGATTTATCGTAGTTGTTGACCGTCTGCAGAACTCTGTCGCCAGTGCGGAACACCGTCTCCCCGCGCTGCACCTGTGGCCGGGTCGGTTGCGGCGGATTCAGCCGCTCCTGCAATGCAGCATTGAGCGCGCGCACGCCGATCGGCCCGCGATGCAGCGGCGTAATAACCTGGATATCGTTGGGGGAAAAGTCGAGCTTCGGGAGCTTCTCCGCCACCATCTTTACCACGCGCCGGCCCGCATTCTCTGGATCTTCCTCCTCCACAAAGACGCAGTCTTCTCCTTGCCACTGTTTGCCGGTGGGCAGGTATGGACCCTCACCGCGGTTGATGCGGTGAGCATTCTGCACCAGTAGACTACCGGCCTGCTGGCGATGTATGGTAGTCAAATGACAGACAGATACAGCCTCTGACTCAACCAGATCGCGCAGCAGATTGCCCGGCCCAACGCTGGGAAGTTGGTCAGCATCACCGACCAGCACAAGCTGAGTGCCCGGAGCCAGGGCCTGCAGTAGATCGCGCGCCAATAGCACATCCAGCATACTGGCCTCATCGACCACCAGGGTATCAACGGGCAGGGGATTGCCCGGTCCGTATCGGAAGCGATGCTGGTACGGATCATAAGACAGCAGGCGATGAATGGTCGAGGCCTCTTGCCCGGTCATCTGCTCCAGCCGCTTGGCGGCTCTTCCCGTGGGGGATGCCAGGGCTACCTGCCGTCCCAGGCCGGCACAGGCCTCGGCAAAGGCCCGAATTATGGTGGTCTTGCCGGTGCCGGGGCCACCAGTAATGACGCTCAGGCCGGAGCCAAGTGCTTTCTTGAGCGCGCGTTGCTGCTCTTTGGTCAGAGGCAGCTCTCCCAGCGAGGTTCGGCGCTTCAACCACTGCTCAATCTGGCCGCGCTCGGGGGCGGTGCGCTCAAAGTCGTCCGCTACGGCACAGAGTCTGCGGGCCACATCCCGCTCGGCTGCCAGCATCTCGGGGAGGTAGATTGCCACCTGTTCGTCGCTACTTTCAGTTTGCACCTCTTGCTGGGCTTCAAGCTCCCCCAGCGAGAGCTCCAGGAGTTGTTCATCAAGCCCCAATAAGCTTGCGGCCCGTTCCAGTAGTTCGCTGCGCGGTAAAAAGAAGTGACCATTGTCGCTGGCACCAGCCAGAACGTGCAGCAGCGCCGCCTGCCGCCGCTGGGGGTCGTCGCGCGGAATGCCCACACTGCGAGCAATATTGTCAGCGGTGGCGAAGCCGATCCCCCGAATCTCGCGGGCCAGCCGATAGGGCTGCTGCTCGATCAACTCAACTGCCTGC
>JALGTJ010000266.1 GCA_029821415.1 Candidatus Zipacnadia bacterium | reverse complement strand
CTTTATGATCTGTCGCATCTGGCCGAGGATGTCATCAGGGATAGGCGTAACCTGGTGTGTCGCTGTAATCCGCTTGATCTTGTCCTTGATGCGGTCGCCCATTGTTGGGGCGCCAGCTTGCTGCCAGTTCTCGTACCTACTGCGGTCCATCAACGTGGGGAACCAAAACTCGCTGCGATAATGGTTGAGGGTATGCTCGTGGTCCAGGAAATGCCCGCCAGGACCAACTGCATCAATGGCCTCTACCGCCAGTGTCTCCTCATCCACACGGATGCCCCGGACGATATGCCGACACATACCAGCAATTTCGTCGCTCATTACGATCATCTCCTCAGAGGCGATCATTGCGCCCTCCAAGAAGCTGATGTCGTGGATGAGATGAGCCCCGGAGAGGGTAGCCATCAGTAGGGACATAGCATTTTCGATGGCCGCTTGCTGGTCAACTACCTTGGAATCGCTGGTCCCGCCGGTTGAGAACATGGGCAGATTCAGCCACTTGACGATCTCCGTAAACGCGGCACTGGCCAGGTGAAGCTCAGGCGAGCCATAGGTCAGTGTCATATCGTGCATATCCATTGATGAGATGACGCCGCCGATGATCAGCGGTGCGCCGCGCTTCTTCTGCTGGGCCATTACTACTCCTGATAGACACTCTGCCAGGGCTTGTACAAGAGCGCCGGCGAAGGTGGCTGGGGCGGTCGCGCCCATAATGGGGCAGGGCGTGTAGATTGTGGGGATACCTTTCTCGGCGGCGAACAGCAGCTTCTGCACTGCGTTTTTGGAGTGCTGGAGCGGAGAACTGGGCTCAGCATACAGCGCCATAGTTGGCCGCAGACGATATTCATCAGAGCCACCTTGAATGAGACAGGCCATCTCGTAGATGTCCTGGAGGCCGGCCCGGTCCACCGTTGTCACGATGGTCGGTTTGACGGTGTTGGTGACCATGGCCATATACTGATGGCGGTCATAGGTCATCCGGGGAACATCGGAGACCAGCCCCACCGACATAAAGAAGTCCAGATTGGGCAGAGCGTCGAAGATGAGGGCGGACCGCTCGCAATCAGCGTAGGTGAACTCGCGACGCCGACCACTACCCCCATCGTAGATGAACGGACAGTCCGAACCGGTGCCGTAGTAGAAGTTGTTGCCCTCCAGCAACAACGTGCGGCTGCCGTCGCGGGCACTAAGAGCTACTCGTTGCGGGCAACTGGTCAGTGCGTCCTTCACGGCAGCAGAGGGGATGCGCACCAGGGTCTCATCAGTGATGTGGGCGCCGGCCTGGGCCAGCAGCGCTCTGCCCTCCTCATCGTGCACGCGGCACCCAGTGCGTTCAAGCACCTCGAGCGCGGCGTAGTAGATCGCTTCGATCTGATCGTCGGTCAACACTCGGAATTGGGTAGTGCCTTCAATTCGGTAGTCGGTTTTCACTGGTCTGTTGCTCCCCTCTGTGATCTTGTCCGCGGCAGGATCAGTTGCGGTCAATCATTTGTAGAGGCTCGCCTCCGCTGCCGTCACTCCCGCCTCATACCCGCGCCACTGGTTCATCTGCTCGTGGTGCGGATACCAGGACTCTATATCCTGACTTTCGTGACAGAAGCAGGCCTGGCGCTTGATCTGGGCTACTTCGCTGATGTCCACGTAGTCAGTGGGATTGAAGCACAGCGTTTGCTTGCCGGTAAAAACCTCGTAGAAATACAAAGCCCACTGCTGCTGAGCCAGATAGGCCTGCAGCACCATATTACCGGTGGCCTGGTGGTCGGGATGAGTGTCTATCGGCCAGTGGGTCAGGACGATATCGGGCTGTGCTTGGCTGATATATTCTGCGGTTCGCGCAGTGGTTTCTGCGGTCATCGGTATGTTGCCATCCTCAAAACCTATAAAGCCGACCGTTGCTCCGAGTATCTCAGCCGCGCGGCGGCACTCCTCTTCGCGGACAATGTTATGGGGGCGGCCCCGGAACTGTTTTTCGGGATTGCCGCAGGAGAAATAGACGAGGGTCACCTCATGGCCAGCCCGGGAATACTTGGCGGCCAACCCGCCGCAGCCGGTCTCGGGGTCATCAGGATGAGCTCCGCATACCATGATTTTCACAGGAATCACCCTGCCGTTGCTTGATTAGCTTGTAGCTCTTTGCCAGGCTTAACAGATCCTGCGCTGCTTAATTCGCCATTCGCTTGCGATTCTCCTGCCCGTTGGGCAATTGGCCAACGGCGCAGCATGCAAGCTGTGGGGTTATTGGACAGCGGGGGAGGGTTGTTGGGCTGGTGCCGAGGCCCTAAATGTTTCCATAATGCCCGGAATGGCATTGACAATGAGGGCGCCGATCACTACCAGGCTAATCATGACCATAGTACCAGCAGTACTCTTGATATCCTCGTCAGAACTGAACTTCAACACAATGCCGAGTATCAGGCCCAGTGGAGGGCAAACCAGTGCAGTAAGCAGCAGACCCCAGTAAGTCGCTGCGGAAAGTGCAACTATTGTCGGTTTCGTTCCCGCTTTGACGTCCCGTATTGCTTGGCCGGCTTTGATGGCACGTTGGATGAGTCCAATGAAACTGAGAATGCCAGCAATGCCCAGGGCAGTGGCGGCTGTGGCCAGGATGCGCGAGTCACTGAATGCGCTCCAAGCGCGTAGGTCAACGAGGGAGAGTGTGCGAATCTCAGCTATCCCTATCTTGTGTACTTGCAGTATGCCGAAGGCCAGTAGAGCGATGCTGGGCAGGCCTACCAGGGCAGCAGTGACATAGCAACCGAGTCGTTCGTGGACGAGTCGCTCAGCTTCCTGCTGGTCAAAGAACCGCAGGCGGGTTTCCTCGGAGGTTTCGCCAGGCTTGGCTTGTCCGGCGGTCGCCAGGCCTGCTACGCCTCCCCCAGCGACCTCGGCAGCACGCCGTGCAGCCAGCGACTCCTCCTGCAAGTCTTTCTTTTTGGCTATCTCTGCTTGGACCAAGTCGGCCCCGCAACTGATGCAGATAGTGTCGGTTGGTTGAACTTGCGCGCCACACTTTGGGCACCTTGTGATGATTTTCATAGTGCTATCCTTCAGTTGGACTGCTTACAAAGCTCTACGGATAACCGGCAATGTACAGCTCGTAGAACTGTTGGGTGACTCGGCGGATGTATTGGCGTGTTTCCGGGAATGGGGGGACGCCGCCGTACTGTTTGACTGCGTTAGGCCCGGCATTGTAGCAGGCCAACGCCAAGGCACACTGCCGGTAATTCGTCTCCCCGCGAAATTGCCTGAGATACTTGGCTAAGTATTCAACGCCCCCGCGGATATTCTCTGGGAAGAAATAAGGATCGGCCACGCCCAGCCGTTGGGCTGTGTTGGGCATTAGCTGCATCAGCCCCTGAGCACCAGCGGACGAGCGACAGTAAGGATCAAAGTTTGACTCTGCCAGGATGACGCTGAAAATTAGTCGGTGGTCCACACCATAGTTATATGCATAGTACAACACCCAGCGAACGATCAGCTCTCGCTCGGTCGGGGACAGGTTGGGATTGTGCTTGGCTATCCACGCCTGGTAGGCTTCTATTCTCTGCGGTGCGTACAGGCC
>JALGTJ010000265.1 GCA_029821415.1 Candidatus Zipacnadia bacterium | reverse complement strand
ATGCTCCAGGGCAATAGCCACGTCAATGGGGTAGGAAAGCTGCCCACACTTCATCGTGCGCTCGTCGGTCTCGGCACAGGCCGCAATCACCACTGGGGCCTGCGCAACGAAGGCTTGGCCACTGGCTGCTTCCATTAACCGCTGGCGAGTCTGCTCATCGGTGACCACCACGAAACGCCACTCCTGGCGGTTGCCTGCTGATGGTGCCAGGCGCGCCGCCTCCAGGACCCGCTCCAGCTTCTCTGGCTCGACTGGCTGCGGGCGGTATTGCCGCACGCTGTACCGCTGCTGAATTGCTTCAAAAACATCCATATCAAGCCACCTCCTGTGATAATCTCGCGAAGGTGGCTCTTGGCACCCTGGCGAGTGTGGATGACCATCCATAGCACACCATTCGGGCGCAGGCGCGCGGCGGCGTCAGCGATCAGCTCGCGCAGCTTCTGCTTGCCGACGCGAATCGGTGGGTTGCAGAGTATGACATCGTATTGTCGATCGCCCAGCACCTGTGGCGCGTCGCCAGTCAGCACCTCGACATTGCTTATTCCGTTGGCCTGAGCATTCGCGGCGGCTAGCTTAGTGGCTCGTTCGTTGATATCCACCATTGTTATGTGGGCTTTTGGTCGCATTTTGGCCATCACCAGTCCAACCACCCCGTATCCACAACCCAAGTCCAGAAAATCTCCGGTCTCAGGCAGCTCCATCTTTTTTAGCAGCCGTAGTGTCCCATCGTCAAGCCGACCGTGTGAGAAGACCCCGCTGTCGGAGCTTAGTGTCAGCTCGACTTCTCGCACAGAGACGGTGAACTGCTTGGGCTGCGACCTGGCGCGCGGTCGGGCAGTGAAGTAGTGGTCGGTACTAGACTCTGTAGTCTCTTTGCCGTCTTTCATTATTGTTGGCGTGCCGTTGCTTCTCGCAGGCAGTGATGCTCTACTTCTTGATGAATGTTCCGGGGTTAACCGGCCCCGGGCCTGCGCCGATTGGTAAGGCTGCCTGAATCGCTTGCCTCGTAAACTGCTTGGCTTGCGTGATTGCTTCCAAGCGAGTGCTGCCCTTGATCAGATATGCTGCTACCGCCGAGGAAAAGATGCAACCACTGCCGTGGGTCCCCGGACTGTCTATGTGCGGCGATGACAGTTCGCGCAGATCGTCACTTTCTCTGTCGTAAACAATGTCAACGGCGTTGTCACTTAGATGCCCCCCGGTGATGACCGCCGCTCGCGGGCCTAACTGGCACAGCGCCGCTGCTGCCTGGCGCATCTGCTGGATGCTTTCAATGGGCTGGCCCAGCAGCACGCTGGCCTCCGCCGCGTTGGGCGTGATGACCTCTGCTAAGGGGAAAAGCTGCTTTATGTACACGTCTTCGGCTGCCTCAAGTAGCAGTCTGCCTCCCGACGTCGCTACCATTACCGGGTCCACCACCAGATGGGGGATGTTGTGGTGCCGGACGCGGTCGGCTACCACCTCTATGATGGCGGCGGTGGCCAGCATCCCGGTCTTGGCCGCGTGACAAGGGAGGTCCGATATGATAGAATCTATCTGGGCGGCGACCAACTCAGGCGGCAGCGGGTAAGCCTGCTGGACACCGACGGTATTCTGAGCAGTGATGGCGGTAATTGCGCATGTCCCATATACGCCAAGGGCAGCGAAAGTCTTCAGGTCAGCTTGAATACCGGCACCGCCGCCAGAGTCCGAGCCGGCAATAGTCGTAGCTACAGGAATGTTCGCTTGGGTTGGCTCACACATTGTCATTTCATTCGTTGTGCACAGAAGGATTGTATCATTATTGTTCGCCACATACCAGCTTTACACCTACTTGGGAGCAGCGACTGATGCGGCGCAGGCCAGCGATATTGCTTGATCGCGACGGCGTAATAAACATAGACGGGCCCGGCTATGTGGAGAGCTGGGACGAGTTTCAGTTCTGTTCTGGTGCGCTGAAGGCTATTCGGAAGCTCACTGAGGCCGGCTGGGAGATCTATGTAATCACCAACCAGTCAGGCGTGGCCAAGGGGCTTTATTCAGAACAGCGTTTGATAGACATGCACTGGCGGATGATGATGGAAGTACGGCGAGCTGGTGGGCAGATCCTGGGAGTTGAGTTTTGCCCTCATACTGACGAGGATGAGTGCTTGTGCCGCAAGCCACGCCCAGGGATGCTGCTCAAGGCCGCTGCCAAGTGGGGGATAGATTTGGAGCGTTCCTACCTGGTCGGCGACTCAGCCCGCGATATTCAGGCTGGTGCCGCTGTCGGCTGCACCACCTTCTGGGTGCACACGCATTATTCGGATGAGCGCACCCGACAACAGCGCGCAGACATGGTCGTCGCACCCGACTATGAGGTGACGGATCTAGCCAAAGCAGTGGAGATTATAATGACAAGGAGACTCTAATAACGGCGCCCGGCCTT
>JALGTJ010000264.1 GCA_029821415.1 Candidatus Zipacnadia bacterium | reverse complement strand
CGGGAAAGTCCCGCCGAATCAACCTCAGGCTCAGAAGCGTTCTGCCGGTAAAGATACGTTTGATAGCCCTGGTTGCTGGTCTGCACGGCAAGCTGCATCAACTTGAGGTGAGCGACCTCGGCTAGTTCTTTGTCGTCGCAATGGTTGGCAATCTGGTTGAACTGATACATCGCTGGCCCAGGCTGCCTGGCGCTGGCAAGTTGGTCTGCCAACATCATTCGTGCCTGCCAATCGGAGGGCCTTATGGCGACCAGTCGGCGCAACCACAGCAGAGCCTGCTCACTGCGGCCCAACTCGCGGCTGACCTGGATAGCCGCCTGGAGCGCCGGCACATAGTCACGGTTGGCAGCCAGCGCCTGCCGGTAAGCTTCCAGGGCTTGCTTGAGCTGGTGTCGTCGGACGTAGAGGTCACCGAGCATGGTGGCCAGTTCCGGTTGGCCCGGGACGGCCTGCACACCCGCTTGCAGCACCTGGAAAGCTTTGTCTCCCTGGTTAGTTGTTAGGTAACATCGCGCCAGAGCTGCAATAAACGATGGATTCTTCGGTTGCGCTTTGTGAAGAAGCTTCAGATGGGGCAACGCCTGCTCACAGCGGCCCTCGGCAAGATATTCTTCGGCGAGTTGAGCGCGGGCGGCCAGTGCCTGCTGCTCGGGTAGATGCGGCAGCAGTGCCTCCTCAGCTTGCTGCTTTTCGTAATTCAGCCCCAACCCCTCATAAATTTTGATCTGAGCTCTCAGGAGCTGTTCGCTGTCGGGATGTTTGGCAACCAGCTCCTCGACCAGGGGCTGGGCGGCCAGAAACTGGTCTGACTCGATATACAGATTGAGCAGCTCTAACTTGATCTGTTCGGAGTCGGGTTTCAGTTCCCGGGCTTGGAGTAGATGTTGCCTGGCCCGGTTGAACTGTCTCGTCATAGTCAACGCTCTACCCAGGTACAGGTGAGCCAGCGGATTCTTCGGCGCAAGAGTGGCTGCCTTTTGCAGGGCGCTAATGGCCTTATCGGGTTGGCCCATCTCCAGATAGGTGCGGCCTAGTTGGATGGCCACTTCGCTGTCGTCGGGAGTCATCTGCAATAGGCCTTTGAACACCGCAGCGGCTTGTGCCCACTTTTTCTGGGTGGTGTAGGCCAGGCCTAGCCCACGCCGAGCCTGAAGATCATTGGGGTCGAGCTTCAATGCTTCGTAGTAATAGTTCACAGCCTGCTGGGGCTTGCCCGTCTGGTAGTAGATAAATCCGAGGTTGTAGTACGCTGACTGCAGCCGAGGGTCAAGTTCTATGGCCTGCTTGATGCTGGCAATGGCTGCGTCATAATTTCCTTGCTTGGCCTGCTTTATGCCGACGTCCAGCCAGTTCTGGGCCTGCTGTCCCGGCTTTTCCCCTAGCAGGTCGAGGCACCAGCCAGCCGTCGCTGTGAGAAGCAATACAACAAGTGCCGGAATATACCTGCCAGTCTTGTGAATCATCTAATTAACCAATCACTCCGCCTGCGAATAGGCTTCATCGGGCTCAAAGACCTTTTCGGCAATTGCTTCCCATTTGCCGTCACGCAGCTCACGAAAGAAGCAACTGCGATAGCCCAGGTGGCAGGCCGCCACGTGCTGCTCGACCCCGATCAGTAGCGTATCCCCGTCGCAATCCAGGCGGATCCACTTAACTTTCTGGATATGACCGGAGCTTTCGCCCTTGCGCCACAACTGCTGGCGCGAGCGACTCCAGAAGGTCGTCCGGCCCGTTTCCACAGTCTCCTGCAGCGCTTGCTGGTTCATATAGCCGACCATCAGCACTTCGTTGGTTTGGTGGTCGCAGATTACTGCGGGTATTAGACCGCTATCATCGAATTTCAGTTCATCCGTGTACATTGCTAAACCTCACGGTGTCTCCGGCTGCTCGAGCTGCCGTTGCGTGCAGGAGTTATTGGGCTGCTGCGATCGCCTCCGGCAGGACCAAGTCGCCGGTGTACAGCGCTCGCCCCACGATGCACCCCAGCAGGCCCAGTGGCTCCAACTTGCGGAGCGCTTTGATATCGTCAATACTGCAGTGGCTCCAACTTGCGGAGCGCTTTGATATCGTCAATACTGCTTACTCCCCCCGAGGCGACTATCGGGATGTCAACTGCCGCACAGAACTGGCGCATCGCTGCCAGATTTGGACCGGTAAGCATCCCGTCAGTGGCGATATCGGTGCAGATAAGCCGCTGAACGCCCCACCGCTGCATGTCTTGAGCAAACTCGACCGCATCAACATCACCGTATTGGGTCCAGCCCTCGAATGCTACTTTCCCGTCGCGAGCGTCAATACTAACAATAATCCGCTCGCCGAACTGGGCTACCGCTGCTTCCAATTCTGAGCGGGTACGCATACGCAGAGCAGCGGTGCCCATTATTGCCCACTGCACGCCGATGTCAAGCACACGCCGGATGTCATCAACGGTGCGCAGGCCTCCGCCCAGTTCCACGGGGATATCAATAGCCTCGACAATCTTGGCCACCGCGTCCAGATTCGCCGACTTTCCCCTGATTGCGCCATCCAGGTCTACCACATGCAGAATCGGCGCGCCCTGGTCGGCCCAGCGCCGGGCCATCGCGACGGGATCGTGGCTATAGACGGTCTTTTTTTGCATATTACCGCGAGCCAAGCGTACCACCTGGCCCTCGGACAAGTCAATGGCGGGAATTACCAGCATTATAGCTGGTCAACCTCCAATAGTTGG
>JALGTJ010000263.1 GCA_029821415.1 Candidatus Zipacnadia bacterium | reverse complement strand
TGTTGCACCATAAAGCCAATTTGGTCGCAGTGGCCAGCCAGCATCACTCGCGGTTCGGCACCGGGGTTTTTGACCGCAATCAGGTTGCCGTGCAGATCGGTACGCACCTCATCCGCCCAGTCACTAACAGCCTGGCGCAGCAAGCGCTGAACCGGCTGCTCAAAGCCCGAGGGCGAGGGTGTGGCAATCAACTGCTCCAATAGGGACAACGATTCTTTACGCATAATTAACGAACTCTCCTGCAGGTTATGGCGTGGCTCGGAGGATCTGGCGAACCTGCTCTGGGTAATGGTATATAAGCCACAGTTCCTCTTCCGTCAGCGGTGCCTGTGTGTGTAGATTGGCATACTGAACCAGTTGCAGGATCTGCTTGCTGTGCTCTTTGTCACGGAAGGCTAAATCCAAATGGGTACTGTAGACATACTCTAGCCCGGCAGTCCCGCCCTGGGCACCAGTAGTTATCACCCGGCCGGTGGGTATCTCCTCGCGCTCACCCCGGCCCAACTCTTCAAAGTTATACAGTTCGTAATTGTGCCGGTCTTTGAGTGCCCCATCGGCGTGGATACCTGATTCGTGGGCAAAGGCATTGGCGCCGACTCCCACCTGGTTTATTGGCAGCGGCACACCCGTCGCCTGGCTGACATATTTGGCCAACTGCCAGGACTTGGTCAGGTCAATACTCTTATCCAGGTACTCATTCTGTCCCCACTTAGCTGAATACTTCAAAGCCAGGATGCACGAGAGCAGATCAGCATTGCCGGCCCGCTCGCCGATGCCGTTCACAGTGGTGTTAATGTAAGCGTCTACGCCCGCCTCACAGGCAGCCAACGCGCCGCTGACGGAATTGGCTACCGCCAGCCCCAGGTCATTGTGGCAGTGCATTTCCATATCCATACCTGTCTCCCTGGCTATTAATCCTATTCGTTCGGCAATACACACCGGATCATCGTATCCCAAGGTGTCGCAGTAACGGAAGCGAACGGCTCCTGCCTCCATACCCGCCTGGGCAAACTCAATGAGGAAGTTGATATCAGTGCGCGAGGCATCTTCGGCATTGACCCCGATACTCTCCGCCCCACCCTCTTTGGCTGCTATCACTGCGTCCACCATCATTTTGATGATGTCCTCGCGGGTAAACTTCCCCTGAAATTTCCACTCCAGCATCTGCTCCGATGTGGAAATAGACAGGTTAAAGTGCTTCAGATCGGTATGCGCCTGAGCCTGATGTACATCATCAGATAATGCTCGTGACCAGCCGCTGAGCTGCAGCCGCTTGATCAACGGGCCGTTCTCGCTGGTGTCCTTAGTCAGCGCAATGTTGGCATTGATATAGTCCCATTCATGGGGACTAAGCGGGAAGCCCATTTCCGACTGATAGACCCCTATCTCATCCAGGAGCCAGTTAATGACTGTCTTCTGGAGCTTGGCCAGGCTTATCCGCGCGGTCTGTTCTCCGTCGCGGTTGGTTACGTCCACGAAGTATATCTTTGGCACGGTACTCCTCCCCTAAATACGGCGACTGTGTGAATATGTTACGTAGGTGCGTTGGTTAAACAAAGAATAACCGACGCCTCGACGGCTAACAGCAAGAACCGCCCGCCAGCGTCTAACTCATAGATACTATAGCCCAATTGCGACAGTATTGCAAGATGTCCTCGCTGGTTGGCTTACTCCGCAGATAGCAAGTCGCAGCCGCCTAAGCGGCTGCGACTTGCCACAGTGATATGATGCCGTCCCCCGGCGACGAGGCGGCCGCACGGGGGATTCCAGCATACACCTGCGGGAGTGATTTATAGCTGCAGGGCGATTAAATGATGACTGAGACTACCTCGTCGCCCTCTGCCACATCAATGAGCTTAACGCCACCGGCCGTTCGGCTGCGTTGTGAAATATCATCCACCGGTGTCAGGATCGCCCGGCCCTGGGCAGTGGTAATCAGCACTCTCTCCCCCTCGCCGGTGACTACATGCTCGGTGGCGGCAACCGGGCCACTGTCAGCGGTTACCTTGTAACCGCGCTTCTGCTGGTTAAACTCATCTGGCGACATCACCTTCCCGTAACCGTTCTTCGTCACAACCAAAATTGCGTCAGCCATCTTCACTGTCTCCTTCCTTCACATTGTGTTGGTATTAGGTTTATTCGCCCTGTGCGGCCAAAATCCCTTCCTGTGCCGCTCTGCTGCCGCTATGGTTTCTCCATGCACCTCATCAGGACCTTTGTGCAAACTAAAAGAGACCTCATCAGGACCTTTGTGCAAACTAAAAGAGCTTCCCGAGTTGGGCCAGTAGCCTCTCGGTTTCCGAGCCTATGCCCCTCAGCCAATGATCTATTCGCAGCCCAGCGCAGGTATTCCTCCCTGCTTCGGTGGATCAATGCGTGACAACCACACACCGCTGCCTGTGCTCGGCGGCCGGCCGGCTTATCCGTACAGTTCTCCCTTCCGGTGCAACTTCGCAAGCGACTCCGTCAACGAGGATGGTTGGCGCATCGCGGCGGTAGATCGGCACCTCCAACTCTACCGCCATCTCCGCCGGCCATGAGACTTCCATCTGGAAACGGATGCCGTCATCACCGTGCTGCCAGCAGACCTCCACCGGCCCTAATGGCGTGGGGACGGTGCCGCGCGCCCAGCGCAGGTCGGCTGGCTGGGGAGCGATACGTGTCTGGACGAAGCCCGACTCAAGTGGCTGCACGCCGAGCAGGTGCGCCGGTAAGCTGTAGACCGGTCCGGCGCAGAACTCGTGGCAGAGGCTCCATAGTCGGTCCGGTAACTGTCCCGGCGGCGTCTCGGGGTCAAAGACCTCCCAGAAGGTAGTTGCTCCGCGCCGTATCATCTCGCCCCAATACTCACGAATACGCTGG
>JALGTJ010000262.1 GCA_029821415.1 Candidatus Zipacnadia bacterium | reverse complement strand
ACAGGGATATGACTATCCGCTACGCCAGCCGCGCATACTGCGATACGCGCGGTGTTAGCCTCGACGAGATGGTAGGAGCCGGTCTGGAGGACTTTTTTCCTGATACAATCTTGACTGAAGCCGGTCTGGCTGAGGCAATAAGTGATACCATCACCAACCAACACCACACTCGCTGGTCTGGCTATCGCCACCCCACCCCCGGGCATGGCGAACGGACCATTGAAATCCGTCTGGATCCATGTGTCTACGAGGACGAAGAGCTGGCACTGCTGACCATCGAAGACATCTCAGAACGCCATCGCCACCTTTACGAACGCGACATCATCCAGCAGATCAGCCGGGTTATGCTGAGCATTGTCAACTTGCCGAGACTGCTCCATGCTATCCTGACAGCAATGACTGCCGGCGGAGCTGCGGGCCTGGGCTTCAATCGGGCGATATTGCTGCTGGTAGACGAAGAAGCTGGGATGCTCAAAGCTGAGATGGCTGTTGGGCCGCGCGACGCCGAGCAGGCCTACCAGATCTGGTCCCAGATTGAGTTGCATGAGCAGCGCACACTCGACGATTTATTGCCCAATGAGTCAGAACTACCTGCTCCCGAAGAGCAGCCACTACACGACCTGGTAGAACAGATGCAGTTTCCTATAAAGGGAACTGAGATTCTACCGACGGCAACACTTGTCGAACAGCAGACGACCCATGTTACCGAGAGCACGAACGAACACAGCGTTGACCAGCGACTTTATGAACTGCTGGAGACCAACGACTTCGTAGTTGCTCCTCTGTTGATCGAGGAACAAGCGATCGGCGCAGTAATTGCCGACAACTTTGTCACTCACGATCCAATCTCCGAGGCCGACGTTCAGCTTCTCAATACTTTGGCCAACCATGCAGCACTGGCTATTGACCGGGCGCGAGCCTACGAGGAGATCCAGCAGAGGGCCGAGCAACTGGAGGAAGCATACGAACAACTAGCCGCTGCTCAAAAAGAGAAGATAGAGGCCGAGAAGCTAGCCGTCGTCGGTGAGCTAACCGCGATGGTAGCCCACGAAATCCGTAACCCGCTTGCCACTATCGGCGGCTTTGCCCGCTCTATGCTGCGAAGTCCTGATGAGCTCGACCGTGTCCTACGCAATTCCCAGATTATATTGGAAGAGGTTGAGCGACTCGAACAGATCCTCACCCGTCTATTGGATTTTGCCAGGGCCCCGTCCAGCGGGATGGTTCTCGATCGCATCGAGCCGCTGATAGAGTACGCCCGTCAGGTCACCGAGGGCCTGGCCGAGCAAGCTGACGTGGATATCCGCGTGAATGTCGAGCAGGATCTGCCCGAAGTCTTTTTGGACCACGACCAGTTCCAACAAGTTATGGTCAACCTCGTCCGCAATGCTGTGGAGGCTATGCCCGACGGCGGCGTACTGGAGATAGGTGCTTGCCGCGGTGAAGAGTCAGTCGAACTGTATGTGTCAGATACTGGTGCTGGAATCAGCGAAGAACACGTCGATGAGATTTTCGACTTATTCTACACCACCAAGCCGTCCGGTACCGGTCTGGGTCTGGCCTTGAGCCAGAGAATAGTCGAGCGGCATGGAGCTGAACTGAGAGTTAGCAGCGAAAAAGGCAAAGGCACTACCTTTGCAATTGCCCTGCCTATTCCCATTCCCACTGAGGGCAATAAAGCAGCGCAGGACTGATGATATATCGCCGGAAGGGAGCAAGTACAATGGCGACGATTCTGATCGTTGATGACGACGACCACCAACGCCTACTGTATAAAGAGGAGTTGGAGCTGGAGGGCTATGAGGTCATACTAACTTCCACCGGCCAGGATGCAGTTGCAGCAGTCACCGACAGTGAGATTGATTGCGTCGTCCTTGACATTGCTATGCCCGGGATGAACGGTGTCGAGGTCCTGGCCAAGATGCTGGACATAGACCGGCAACTGCCCATTATTCTGCACACCGCCTATCCCAGCTACAAAGACGACTTTATGACCTGGGCAGCCGAGGCCTACGTCATCAAGTCCTCGGACATCAGCGAGCTTAAAGAGCAGATCGCAAAAGCACTACAGCCCGCTGACAGCGAATCCTAACAAATAAG
>JALGTJ010000261.1 GCA_029821415.1 Candidatus Zipacnadia bacterium | reverse complement strand
TGAAATTGCTCGCCGCCACGGGCTACCGGCGAAATTCCCCGGCTCCGGCGGCGCGATCGTAGGAATCTACCAGGACGAAGAGCAACTGGAACGCGCCCGCCAAGCTCTGCACCAGGCCGGCTACCACTTTGCTCCGGTCACCCCCACCCCGAGCACCCAGGTTAGCGAATAGCTGACAGCGACAGCGTCGTCCGTGCGCACTGTGGTCGTCGACCCTATCTCGCAGGCGGGCCAACTCACCAGTTAATTCAGTGACCACGTCCGCGTACTGCGGATCATCGTAGACGCTGTTCATCTCCAGGGGGTCTTCTTCCAAGTCAAATAGCTCCCATTCGCGCGGGCGAGGTTCGTCAATCGCGCCCGGCACGTCCAGGGCCTCGCCATAGTAATAGATTAGCTTATAGCGCTTGGTGCGCAGGCCATAGTGAGCCGAGACACCATGGCCCAGGTGCATCCAGTAGCGGTAGTAGAATGATTGGCGCCAATCAGCGGGCGTCTGGCCCTGAAGGAGCGGACGGATACTGCGTCCCTGCAGGTCACCCGGCGGGTCAATTCCGGCATAGTCGAGGAAGGTCGGAGCGAAGTCATTGTTGATGACCAGATCGTCATTGGTCGTTGCCGGCGCAATTTCCGCGGGATAGCGGACAATAAAGGGCATACGTAGCGACTCTTCGTACATAAAGCGCTTGTCAAACCAGCCGTGATCACCCAGAAAGAAGCCCTGGTCCGAGGTATAGATGATAATGGTATTCTCTTCCAGACCCGCCTCTGCCAGGTAATCCAGCATACGGCCGACGTTGTCATCAATAGACGCCACACAGCGCAGGTAGTCTTTGATGTATCGCTGGTAAGCCCACTGCTTGAACTGTTGCGGGGACAGGCCGGGCGGCGGCTCCTGCTTAAAGTCCTCGGAATCCAGGTCACGGTCTACCCGCATTGTAGCTGCTGCCGCAGCGCTGGCCCGGTTAGCATAGTCGTCATTGAATGTCTCCGGCTCAGGGATATCAATGTCCTCATACAGATGAGCATGCTTCTCATCAGGATGCCAGCGGCGGTGAGGAGCCTTGTGGTGACATAGCAGGCAGAACGGTCGCTTCTCATCGCGATCCTCCAGCCACTGCAGGCTTAGATCGGTGATGATGTCGGTCACGTACCCCTCGATCACCTTCTTCTGCCCCATCTCAATCATCTCCGGGTTGTGATACAGGCCCTGGTCGGGCAGGACATTCCAGTAGTCAAAGCCCTGCGGGTCGCTGACTCCGCCGTGGCCCAGGTGCCACTTGCCAATCACCGCAGTCTGATAGCCGACCCTCTGCAGCTCCCGCGGGAAACTCCACTGCCGGCAATCCATCATATCGGCTGGCGCCAATGAGCGCACGCCGTTTTTGTGGCTGTGCTTTCCGGTGAGAATGGTGGCACGGCTGGGCGTGCAGATGGAGTTAGTGCAGAAACAGTTGTCAAAGCGGACGCCCTCGTGGGCAATGCGATCAAGGTTCGGTGTTTCGTTGATGCGGCTGCCGTAGCAGCTCATCGCATGTGAAGCATGGTCGTCGGCCATAATGAATATTATGTTGGGCTTGGGCATTTTCTCACTCCTGCAGCCAGGCAACATTCTTCACCTGCGCGATTGCTCTTCACCAAACAGCTCTCTTACGCTCTGTTTCGCGCTTGGCTTGATTCACCCTCGCATACATCCGCTCAGATTGTTGAACGGGAACGCGCAGGTTGGTGAATAGCTGCGGCCCCTCGCTATGCCCAAGGGCTACACCACGCCGCTATACATGGTCAAGCGGGGGGATATGCAAGGGCACAGGCAACAATCGTCCGAAGGTGCCCAACCCCGGAGGCGGAGGATGTGGCCCGCCGAAAAGCACAGCCGCAAGCTCCCGTGCGCCCAGCACGACGGCCTTTTCGGCGTTCTGCCCGGCCTCAACTATCAATTCCGCCTCATCCCACTTGACCGTGGCCCAGTCTACCTCCTCTTTCCAATGGCAGCCAACTGAAATCTCAAAGGCGGGTAGTCCCGCGGCCCGTTGCGCCAGGCACGGGCTTAGATCTTGCAGCAGTTTCGGGAAATCAACAATGGTGATATTGAGCGCACCAAGAATCAGCTCCGCCTCACGGCCGGTCGGCGAGGAAATCTCCTGCACATCCAGGTCACGGGAGTATCCCTCCTCCCGAGTAATAAGATAGCCGTCTGGGCCCAGGAAGACACGAACGCCGGACCGCTGCAGTTTCAGTGCCACGCGCGGCCACTCAACACGGTAAGCCAGAGTGGCGTGGAGCATACCCACTTGGGAAACAACCTCCGGATCACGCGGATCTACCTCGGTAACATCTGCCGGACTATCACCCGCCACTTCCAAGCCACGGCGAGTTACCTGTACGTTATACCTGACTCCGCAGGTTTCGTACCCGAAGTTCTGATAGCGCTGCTGGTCGCCCCATAGTGCCGCCAGAGGCATCCCGCGCTCCCTCATTCGCCGCCTTGACTCCTCCATCAAGCGCGACATACATCCTTGGCCGCGCGCCTCGGGCAGCGTCGCCACATCGCCGATACCTCCGCACCACACCTGCGCTGGCCCTACGACTATCTGCAGCGGATAGGTGGCGACATGCGAGACAATCTTGCCGTCCCGCTCAAGCACCAGGCAGCATTGCACTGCTTCCTGCCCGGGATAATGCCAATCAGGTGCAGCGCGCAAAAAGAATCCCCGGCTGTGCCCATAGCACCGCTCCAGGAAACGCTCAAACTCCTCTTGTTCCTCCAGACGGAGGGTACGGATGATCTCAGACATACACCCTACCTCCCGGCAAATAACCGTATGCTATCTTACGCGTGCTGCTCTGCCCCTTCTTCATTCTTCCTCAGCCGGAGGATGGCGCTGGAGATGGGGTTCTCCACCAGCTTCTGGATGGTGCGGCGCAGCGGACGTGCCCCATACTGGGGATCATAACCCTTCTCCGCCAGCAGGGCCCGACCGGCGTCAGTGACCTCAATCTTCATTTGCCGGTCCGCCAGCGACTTGCCCACCCGGCTGATCATCAGGTCTACGATCTGTAATATTTCAGCATGGGTGAGCGAGTGGAAGACGATGATCTCATCAATGCGGTTGAGCAACTCAGGACGGAAGGTGGCACGCAACGCCTCCATTACCCGCTCCTGCATCATCTCATAGTGCTCGTGGCGCTCTTCTTCCGTCATATCCGAGTCCGGGGGGGTGATAAACTCGCTACCGATGTTGGAGGTCATAATCACCACGGTGTTGCTAAAGTCCACCGTCCGCCCGGCATTGTCGGTGAGCCGACCATCCTCCAGGATTTGCAGCAGGATATTGAAGACATCGGGGTGAGCCTTTTCAATCTCGTCGAGCAGGATAACCCGATAGGGCCGCCGGCGCACGGCTTCGGTGAGTTGGCCACCCTCTTCGTAGCCAATATAGCCTGGCGGTGCGCCGATCAGTCGCGAGACCGAGTGCTTCTCCATATACTCGGACATATCAATACGCACCATAGCATCCTCTTCGTCGAAAAGGAACTCGGCCAGCGCGCGAGCCAGCTCAGT